>CAYUKT010000250.1:0-4236 GCA_964445285.1 uncultured Bacteroides sp.
GCATGGGCGGATCATATGAAGGACAGAAATACGATTTACAAGTTGATTTTCATCCTTTCCATTGTCTTTACCGGTGCGGTTATGCTGACTGGCGGCATCAAGAACGGAGAGGGTAATATGCTGCTGATCGTCTTGGTACTGGCTCTGATCTTTATGGTAAATGCCGGATACGGCGGCGGGTTCTCCAATGTGCCTACACTGCTTTCCGATCATTACGGCATGGGCAGCATCAGTGCGATTCATGGTATCACGCTTTCCGCCTGGGCTTTCGCAGGTCTTACCGGTAATCAGATCGCAACGCTGATCGTGAGCAAGACCGGAAGCTTTATCGAGGACAGCCACGGCAACATGGTCAATCCGGTAGGATATCAGAACGTACTGTATTTTACGATCGTGCTTTATATCATAGCGCTGCTGATCAGCTTGTTTATGGTGAAGCCTTCTAACACGGAAAAATAAAGCGAAAACCCCGAAGGGTAAAACCTTCGGGGTTTTCGCTGTGTAAAAGGGGAATTCTTCGGAATTGCTATTGCCGACTTGATTTCCGCGATCAAGTCTACACTTACTATAATCGTTTTTCTTATGACAGTCTATAATTATATTGCAGAACAATAACACTATATTGGCGAAAAATGTCGAATTTACTCATATTCAATACCAAAAACTGATACATAATAAAAACATTTTGCTTCCTTTTAACGATTTAAGAAATCTCTCTGATTTTGCAGTTCTTCTGGTACTGGCGTATTGGTGTTCTTCAGTTTCTGGAATAGATTGTTATAATGGTGTATCTTCTGGCTGAGTTTGATATCGTAACGATCCATCATATCCTTATACAGCGGGTTTGCTTTGAGCCTATTACGGATTTCCTTGGCAAACGGACAATAAGTGAAGAGAATCGTACGGGATACTTTGTTTAAGCGGGGTGAGCCGGAACCTTCATAGAGAATCCAGGCTTCATAGTCTCTGATAAACATTTCTTTATAACTGTTCTTCGCCTTCTGCATACTGAGTTTGATCTTATCTTTGGCGTCTGCCGACAGATCCCGGTTCTTTTTGTAGAACTGAATGTAATCGAAGTATTCGCTGGTGAGGGATGCTTCGGAGACATCGTTCCAGCGGGCGCCCTGTACACGTTTGCACATTTCCCAACGGAAGTCGCCTGTCAGACGGACTAAGATGTTGGTCAAATCCTCCATCTGGAAGATGGATACCATCATACGGGCCGGGGTGGTACGTTTGCGGCCTTCAATTTCCTGCCATGCAACGCCGCGGATTCCCACATTGGGCATCAGGATCAGATCCGGCAGTACCTCTACACCGACAGACTCTTTGCCGATACCGATATCCGGATTGGTATAGATGATGTCGCGGTAGTAGGCGCTGAAGTCCAGGGAACGTATCATCTTAAAGGCATCTTCTATCTTATCTGCGGAGACAAGGGAGACATCCAGGTCTTTTAAGATATTATGTTCCGAGAAGATGGGGCAGAAATTGATAATACGGCCAAATGTAATCTTGTTGACAGTAGGGAACATATTGTTCATCTCGAACAGAACCTGTTTCTCCCTGTTATTCTGCCATTCGATTTCCTGGGCGGCAGTGATCTTGCCGGTCATTTTCTGTTCATGCAGATAAGCAATGTAATCGGCATCAAATTCATTACGGCTGGGCACCTTTTCGCCGTTATAAATGGCTTTGAGCCATTCATAAATGGTGTAGACCTGTCTTTTCGGATCGGTAGGAATCTTATCAACGATGGAGTACAGATAGGAAGCGTTCTCCATGCCGGCCAGGTTTTCGTCCACATAGCCAAAGTTGAAGAACATCTTCACTACCTTGGGGATCGCGCTGTCTTTTAAGCTCTTTAAGAAAGCGCTCTCATAAATCTGATAGAACAGCTTGGTGATCGTGAGACGCAGTTTCCTTGCGGCGTCATCAGAAGCGTTCTTGTCAGTCATCTTAGCATATTTCTCAACATTAGCGCGGAAAGCGGTGGCAGTTTCGCTGCTGACACCGGAGTAGGCAAGGATGGTGTTCATGGAATCTGTGATTTCCGGTACCTCATCGGTCTTGGTATCCTCTTCGGCGGAGGAAGTGCTTACTTTGTTAAGTTTTTCACGGTATTCAGCCACGCGCTGTTTGTACATATCCTTGTCGATGGAAGGCTGGCTCTCAAGCTGGATCATCATGGTGGACAACGCCGCAATGATTGTGGTGGAGTCCTCTGCATTCGGTCCGATCTTATAAAGAATACCTGCATACAGATCGAAGAAATCCAGATGATTCTCATTCATCAGAAGGTTGGTGATCTCTGATTTGTAATCATAGAGTACACGACAGACAGAGATGATATTGTAGATATCCTGGTCTGCCTTTAAGATTAATCCGGTCATAAAGTCGGGATCCAGATTTTTGGCGCCTTTTTCCGACACCATTGTGCCCAGCTGGGAATAGAAACCGTCCACCCAGCCGTCTACGTCCTCTTCAAGGACCAGTTGAGTCAATGTCTCCATAGCCGGCAGTTCCCTGGCGGGGAATCCGAGTTTTGTACAAAAAGACTTATAATCTTCATAGCTGTCCATCAGATAATGGTAGAAATTGTTACAGTCAAAATGGCTTAATTCATACTGGTCAAGAATCTCATGGAGCTGCTTGAGCAGAGAAGTGATCAGGAAATTTGCCAGTTCCTTGTTGCTGCGCATGAAACTGGATAACTGTGCAGAGGAACAGGGATAGGAAGCAAATGAAGTAGCTTCCTCTGCCTGATATGAGATGAAATAGGATCCGAAAAAGAGTTCGCAGATACCCACAACATCACCTTTACCCAGATAAAATTCGCCGCCCGGATAGGTGGCGCGTACGCTCCCCTTAGCGATTACATGTAAAGCGGTGAGATTTTGACCACTCTGGATCAACTGTGTCCCCGCCGGAAATTCTTTAACAGCCATGATAATACCTCCCCTATGATTTTGTTCAAATTAATTCTGTCGAAATTCCGAAGGAATTTACTCTTATTATATGATGATGGCAAAAAAAATACAAGAATACAGAGAATAAAAAACCAGAAGAAAGATTTTAGCAATGTGCACAAGAAGATTAAAAGTATTTTGTGCTGTACTTTTAAAAAATTTGTGCTAGAATGAAAATGACAATCTTGTCGAAAAAGTAAATGACAGGGAAGTTTTCTTTTCGGGTTTCGCTTTGCGGATCCCGTATTATATGAGATTCAGGAAGAAAGGCAGTAATAAGTTATGGAAAGAAGAACAGAACAGGAGGACATCGCTTACAGACAGCAGATCGTCAATGAATATAAACCAGATGTGGAAAAACTGGTGCGGTATCTGCCCTGGCTGGAAAGCAAAATGGGGACCAGTGTACAGCAGACATATTCCGCTTCCGGAATTGCAGAACATTCGGTGGCATTTCCGGTGTATGACAGCACGGTGATGAGTTTTGTCAAGGAAGCACAGCGGACGCAGCTGATGGACAGGAATTATATGTATGTGTATTCCCGTAACAGAATTCGCACGCTGCAGGATGAAATAAAGGCGATTGACCGGTCGAGTATCAAGGAAATGGATGTATTAAAGGCAATCCTTTCCAAATATGTGATGGGTGGTATGACGAAAGGCAGAATGTGGTCGGAAGCCGTGGAGAATGGGATATTCCTGCGTGTGGTCAGCAAGATGAAAGCCAATCTGGATTTCTGGGACAGACCGACACCGACCAAATAAGTCAAGTTAGAAACGGCAGTAGTGATATAGAGGAAGACAGTCAATCGGACTGGAGAGTATTTAGGAGAGAAGATGCATGGGAGAAAAATCGGTACAGAAAAAGAAATATATTCTGGAGACAGCCAGAAAGGTGTTTGTGGAAAAGGGATTCAAGAATGTGACCATGAAAGATATCGTGGAAGCCTGCGAGATCAGCCGGGGCGGCCTGTATCTTTATTTTGACAACACGGAGCAGATCCTGATGGAAGTGCTGCAGATGGAAGCGGATGAGACGGATGATGTCTTTACGGAGAAGATTACCCAGGGGGATACTGCGGCCGATATCCTGACGCTTTTCTTAAAGGAGCAGAAGAAAGAACTTTTGCAGAAGAAAGATAATTTGACTGTTGCAGTTTATGAATATTTCTTTGCCCATAAATCGACCGATAAGAACAATATGCTGCGCAGACAGTTTGACGCGGGTGTCAGGGTGATTGAGAAGCTGATCGAGGCGGGGATT
>CAYUKT010000251.1:0-4227 GCA_964445285.1 uncultured Bacteroides sp.
TGATTTTGGGCAGATAGTGAACGCATAAGGTGATGCGCTGACTGGTGTATTGTTTTATGCAGCGATTCAATGCCTTATTTAAGGAAACAAAAGGGGTATCAAGGCAAAATTCTTTGATATCCCTTTCTCATTTTATAGTTGACCAAACCATTATAAATGGATATCATATTATCAGAAATAACAGGTTGTCGAAACTATCAGAGAGGTGTTTTTGAGAACAATCTTACTATCAGCATTCACAGGCAGGGGGAAAGTAGAATGAAAAGTATTTGAACTAAAATCACTTTATGTCTCATCTTAACTGTTCTAGTGGGATTGGCTGCATCTGGAATTTCCAGTATCATACTTAATTACAACAGCACCATGTCCACGGTAGAGCAGATGATGAGAGAAACAGCGGTTCTGGCGGCGGGACGTGTGGAGCAGGAACTGGATGCTTATAAAAATGTAGTCATGGATGCCGGCCATATCCAGCAGTTATCCGATCCGGATGTGCCCTTGGAGGAAAAGCAGGCGATTATTGACGAACGGGCCGCTATGCACAATTTCCAGAGGGGAAATATTATCGGGACAGACGGCATCAGCATTTTTGATGGCAAGGATTATTCCGACCGGGAATATGTTCGTCAGGCCATGCAGGGTAATGTTTATGTGTCGGAGCCTTTGATCAGCAAGATTACGGGACAGTTATCCATTATGGTAGCGGCGCCTCTTTATGCTGAGGAGACTTATGGTTCTACTATTGTCGGTGTGGTTTATTTTGTACCAAAGGAAACTTTTTTGAATGATATTGTATCTGCTATTCAGATCGGCGAGAACAGCAGAGCATATATGATCAATAAAACTGGCGACACGATCGCGGATATTACCCTCGAAACGATCACAGTGCAGAATATAGAGAACGAGGCACAAAGCGACCCATCACTGACCCAACTGGCAGAGATTCATGCAGCAATGCGTCAGGGAGAGAATGGATTTGGCAGTTATACGAACGGGGAGGACGAGATGTTTGCGGCCTACGCTCCCGTAAACGATACGGATGGATGGAGTATTGCGGTCACCGCACCCCAGTTAAATTATCTGGAAGCGACACGTGATGCCATGGTCATTAACATTGGAGTGATCATCCTTTCCATCATTGTTTCTGTTGTGATCGCACTGATACTGGCAAGCAATATCAGCGGTCCGATGAAAGCTTGTGTCAATCGGATGAAACTGCTCGTGGAGGGAGATCTGGATACGCCGATGCCCCAGATTAAGAGCAAGGACGAGACCGGGGTACTGGCAAAGTCAACAGCTTCTCTGGTGGAGGGATTAAAAACGGTTATCAGCGATATAGATTTTCTATTGAACGAGATGGCCAATCAGAATCTGAACGTTCGTACCGAACATGAGGATGTATATGTCGGCAGTTTTCGGAATATTCTGCTTTCCATGCGCCATATGAAAGAGGAATTGAGCAAGGCTATGACACAGGTGAATCATTCTTCTCAGGAAGTAGCGATGGCCAGCGATCATCTGTCGGCGAGCGCCCAGTCACTCAGTCAGGGTACTACACAGCAGGCAAGCTCTGTGCAGGAACTGGCGGCACGTGTCAGTGAAATAGCCGAACAGGCTAAGAAAACAGCAGGCGGAGCGCTGGATGTACGCGGCAAGACACATGAGGCTGGAAGAGAAGTTTCTCTGTGTAATCAGAAAATGCAGAATCTGGTGGAAGCCATGGACAAGATTCAGACCAGTTCCGATGAGATTGAGAAGATTCTTAAGACCATAGACGATATTGCTTTCCAGACCAATATACTGGCTCTCAATGCGGCTGTGGAGGCTGCCAGGGCCGGCAGTGCAGGTAAGGGATTTGCGGTTGTCGCAGAGGAAGTCCGTAATCTGGCCGGAAAATCGGCAAAGGCAGCGAAAAACACTTCGGAACTCATTGGTAACTCCACAGAGGCTGTACATATTGGTACGGAGATCGCACAGAATACTGCGGATGTCCTGATCGGGGTGGTGAACAGCATTCAGACCGTGGTGGAGGCCATTGATCAGATCGCCGCGGTGTCCGATGAACAGTCCAATGCAGTAGAACAGGTTTCAGAGGGAATCAACCAGATTTCGATAGTCGTACAGAGTAACAGTGCGAACGCACAGGAGAGTGCGGCTGCAAGTGAGGAACTTTCTGCCGAGGCGGCCTGCTTAAAACAGCTGGTGGATCAGTTTACTCTTGCGGAAGGATAATGAAGGGTAGAATGATGGGAAGATTAAAGCTGCCGAGACTCATAAGCGATGGCATGGTATTGCAGCAGAAGAAACGTGTGCGCATCTGGGGAGAGGATGAGCCGGGAAGAACGGTTACAGTCACGTTTCTGGAGACGGAATATAGTGCGAAGGTAAGTGAAGCGGGTGAATGGGAAATCTTCACCGGCCCGGCCGATGCCGGAAGCGGATATCAGATAGAAATCCGGGACGATGCAGGGGAAGAGAGGGTGATTCACGATGTTGCCATCGGGGATGTCTTCTTCTGTTCCGGGCAGTCCAATATGGAACTGCCTATAGAAAGGGTGATGGACCGCTATCCGGAGGAAATCGGACAGTGTGCCAATAAGGATATCCGTACTTTTAAGATTATAGAGAATCCGGAGTTTCAAGGGCCGCTAAAAGACCATAAGAGCGGGACGTGGAAAGCGGTGTCGGAGGACACGTTTCCGCAGTTCTCTGCCACGGCCTACTTTTTTGCCAAACATATGTTTCATATGGCGGGTGTGCCGATAGGGGTGATCGATGCTAGTCTGGGCGGTTCCAGGATTGAGACCTGGATGAGCAGGGATATGCTGGCGGGGTATGATGATTTCCTGGCACTGGCAGATTGTTACAAGGATGAGGCCTTTGTGCAGGAGCGGCTGATCAGGAATCAGCGTCTGGCGCAGCAGTGGCACAGCCGATTGGACAGTTTGGACATTGGTTTACAGGAAGGATGGTTTCAGGCTTCATGTGATACTTCTGCCTGGCAGGAGATAGAAATTCCCTTCTTTTTCGGGGACACGCCCTTAAAAGGGTTTATCGGCAGCGTGTGGTTCTACCGGGAATTTACGGTGGGAGAGCAGCTGGCGGGAAAGGAAGCCAGTCTATGGCTTGGCACCATTGTTGACAGCGATACGGTATATATCAATGGCGTGCAGGTGGGACACACGGATTATCAGTATCCGCCCAGAAAGTATACCGTGCCGGAAGGCCTTTTGAGAGAGGGAAAGAACAGCATCGTAATTCGTGTCGAGGTGGAGATTGGGCATGGAAGATTTACGGATGAGAAAACGTATGCAATCTTCCGGGGAGACGATAGGATCGATTTGTCTGGGAAATGGCTGTATCGGATCGGCGCTGCCTGTGACATCATCGAGGCCACAGATTTCGTTAGCTGGAAACCCACAGCTCTTTATAATGGAATGACGGCACCCTGTCATAAATATGTCTGCGCCGGTATTCTCTGGTATCAGGGAGAGTCCAATACCCATGAGACCGCGGACAGGTATCTGGATCTGACAGAGCGGATGGTTGCGGGATACCGGGCTAAATGGGGCGAGGAACTGCCTTTTATCTACGTGCAGCTTCCTAATTTCCGGGTGGAGCGCTATGGTGCGGACCGGGATGATGCCGTCAACGACTGGCCCTTTGTCAGGGAAGAACAGAGAAGGGCGCTTAAGATTCCGCGCACTGGGATGGTCACCGCCATAGATCTGGGTGAGGATAACGACCTGCATCCGCTGAATAAGGAAGGCATAGGGAGGCGTCTTGCCATGCAGGCCATGAAATTGCTTTATGGAAAGGGATCCGAGTGCGAGGGACCGCAGATCGAGGATGTGCGTGTGGAGAAAGCGGAAGGAAGTGGGTGGAAACTGACGCTCACGTTTCGGCAGGCTGCGGGCATGTATGCGGATCCGCAGGCCAATCTGGAGGGCACGACAGCTAAGAAGAGACAGGCTCTGTCAGAGATCAGGGATTTCGAGCTGGTGGATGAAAAGGGGATAGTCCATACAGCATCTGCCCAGATTGCAAAAAAGCAGGTGATTCTCACTTGTACGGAGCAGATGGAAGCGGTACAGGAAGTCAGATATTGCTATTGTAATACCAACAGGGGCGCGATGCTTTATAATCAGGAGGGATTCCCGATGACGCCTTTTCGAGTACAAATAAATGACAGGCCATAGTGCCTGTCATTTGCTTTTCAGTTTTTGG
>CAYUKT010000252.1:0-4216 GCA_964445285.1 uncultured Bacteroides sp.
GACAATCCGGCCGCCATACTCTCTCTTCCACTCCCAGGCCCGCTCCAGAAAGCCCTCGCGGCCAAGATCGTTCTTGTCAATGCCTTCCTCTTTCAGCTTCTCGATGATCTTTACTTCCGTTGCGATAGAGGCATGATCCGTCCCTGGCTGCCAGAGCGCATTGTACCCCTGCATCCTCTTATAGCGGATGAGGATATCCTGCATGGTATTATCCAGCGCATGTCCCATATGCAGCTGTCCCGTGATATTTGGCGGGGGAATCACGATGGTAAAAGGTGTCTTTGTCCGATCCACCTCTGCGTGAAAATATTTGTTGTCCATCCATTTCTGATACAGTCTCTCCTCTATGCCCTTGGGGTCATAGGTTTTGGCCAGTTCTCTTTTCATGTTGTCTCCTCCTTATCTACGTTAAAAACGCCCTCTGCCATACTCTGGCAAAGGGCGCAGATACGCGGTACCACCTTCATTTATCACTCATTGAATCACAGCCGACAATCCGATATGCTGACGCAGATAATCCTTTTCCATTGAATACGTCTGCAAACACCGGCCTGGGATTCTATCCGTTAACGGG
This sequence comes from uncultured Bacteroides sp., assembly GCA_964445285.1. GTDB lineage: Bacteria > Bacillota > Clostridia > Lachnospirales > Lachnospiraceae > UBA3282. Next base: position 575 of record CAYUKT010000252.1, read on the forward strand.
GATAATGCGTGTGCGCTTACTATCATCCGTATCCGTGCAGACACTTCTGCGCACCGGCTCCAGAGCCACATTCCGCAATCCCTCTCCGAAGAAATCTTCCAGCTTTCGATCTCTCTCTCTGTCGGCGGCGCTTGCGTACTCTTCCCTGTCATCGCCTTTATACTTTGCAACCAAATTTCCACTGCCCATTTTCGCAGTAATTACTAATAATATAGACAAAAACTTTCCTTTTGTCAATTGAAATTCGCCGTCCTCACATTTTTGTCACGACACCTTCTGCCCCTCCAGCACTTCCAGAAACACATCCACCAGATGCGGATCAAACTGTGCCCCGGAACAGCGCCGCAGTTCTTCCACAGCCGCCTCATGACTCATGGCCTTATGGTACGGTCTGTCATGCACCATAACATCATGGGAATCCACCACCGTGATAATACGCGAAAGCAGAGGTATCTCCTCCTTCGCAAGCCCGCCAGGATACCCGCCGCCATCCCATCTCTCATGATGATGGAGGATAAATTCCCCAATCGGCTGTAACTCTTTGGAAGCACTGGCGATCCGATAGCCCTTCTCCGTGTGTGTCTTCATGACCTCCCACTCCGACTCCGTAAGCTTCCCCGGCTTGGACAAAATGGCGTGGGGAATCGCAATCTTGCCAATATCATGAAGCACCGCCAGAAGCGCCAGCTTGCCAAGCTCTACATCCGAAAGATTTAAAGCCCTTCCAAGCCTGGTTGCCATTTCCTTGGTACGTTCCACATGCTCTTCCGTCTCATAATCACTCTCCGTCAGCGTCTGCGTCAAAGAGTCCAACAGGGAACTCTTTCTGGAAGACTGGCTCATCAGTTTCTTCGTGCGCATACTCTGCGAAGCTTCCCGGATAGCCTCATCCAGACTCTTGCCCTGGTCCCTGATCACGGCAATGCCATATTCCAGGTCCGTATTGATTCCGGTATCATTTTCCTGCCGGTATTGCTCTCTGATATTTTCAAAAAGCCGGACTGCATACTCCTGCTCTGCTTCCATGAGACCTGCCGCCATATCCCCATCTTCCAGCCTGGCTAAAATCGCCTCCTTGGGCAGATTCTCCCGCATAAGACTCGCCGCTTTCTTAAGTATCCTGTTTCCTTTCGTCCAGCCGTACACATCATTGACCAGACCGATTCCATTGGTATTGCAGACCACCACAGTCACCGGATAGACCTCACCGGAAAGCATGCTCTCCATACGGCTGTAAAAGCTGTTCCTGGAATACAGCTGTGTCAGCATATCCCGTTCCACTTCCCTGTTTCGCAAAATGAAAAGATGCCCAATACTGCGCCCTTTCTCATCTTTCAGACACTTGAAATCGCCCTGATATACCCTGGCGCCGGTTTCAGAGGGGTTATCCCACTCAAACTCCTGATCCATGCTGGTATTCTGCAGCTGCCGAAACGCGCCAATCTGAATAAAATCCATCAGGCTGAGCCTGCGTTCCTGGTTACCCAGTTCCGGTATAAGAGCCCTCATATCTTTATTACTGTCCGCCACATAACCCTCATAATCAAATAAGACCATGGGCGTACCCATATATTCCAATATCATCTTACGGGTCGTATTCAGCATACCTTGGGAAGAATAGTCGAATGTATTCATATAGACGAAAGGGCAGCTGAAACCATAGATCAACAATGCTATATCCACCGGCAGTTTCAAAACCCCCGTCAAATACATGGCATTTAACACGATCATAGAAAGCAGCCACAGAAGGCTGTTCACATATCTGCCCCGGTATATTCTGGGAATACTGACGGATTTATAAATCAGGATAAAGACAGACAGGATAATCAACAGGCTCACAAACCCCATATGCAGATAAAATGACGGCCTCGTCTGATACATATAAGAAATAGCATATCCCATATCCGGCTGATATTGATAACGCATCAGAATTTCATGGAAAATATTTATCAACAGACATGCGGCATCTATACATACCAATGCACATACAGAAAAGCAGAACGCCTTTTTATATTTGAGTACAGATAACTTTGGCTGTGTAAATTCTATCAAATAATAGACCATAGCCAAAATTAAAAAATCAAGGCAGACAAAATAGATACTGGCTGAGACTGACGCTTCAAAATAAGTATCCGCTCCTATCCTTGCCAGATAGGACAGATTAACCGCTGCCACCGCCACAAACATTGTACCTGTAAGCAGTCCCATACGCTTCCTGCGTCTGTACGTCAGCACGGCACAGACCAACGCGCACAAGGCCGCCAGGCTATATCCCAGAAAATAACCCATCACAAATAACCCTTTCTTAATTTAATTAAGTATTCTCCCCAGAATACAGAATCCCGGGCATTCCGCAATCATGGCATGTTGTGCGAGTCCCTTCTACAAGCACATCATTCTGCGCAACAGATAATTTCCTGTCATATTTTGCCCGTTTTTAAAATAATATCACATAACTTCTTCCATTTCTATCCTTTCCATCCCTTTTCTTTATTGTGATAAGCTACAAATTCCCATGTGAAATTTTGTCTATTTTTGACCATAACGTGATCCGGTATACCTGATGCAGCTCAATGATAGATGATTCCCTGCCCCATATGCGACATAATAGCACTGTAAGCCGCATCCGCAGTAAATATGACTAATATAGTCAATATCGGCCACACCCTGATTTTCATGGGAACCCTGCGATAGAGCGAGTGGAGCAGAGGCGCCAGCACACATACAAGAACTGCCCCGCCTAGCCCAAACAAAATACTGCTGGCCAGACAGATCCTGCCATGCAGATTCCAATTCATCTGACTGTAATCCCACCACTTGACTCCCCAGGTCGATTCCAGATACCAACCGGCCAGATACTCCAACGCCGTACACAGCACCATGGATGACAAAAATGTCAGGAAAGTTCTGTCCCTCCACCTGTGAAACAGGATTTCCAGCATAACAGCGCCGGCTCCATAGATTGGCAGCCATGGACCGGTCAGAAACCCTCGATTGACATAGGCGTCATCTTTAAAAAGATACAGACCGCCCTCCCACAGCCAGCCAAAGACTGCGGCAATAAAAAACAAATACAGATAAAATATGAAATCCCATTTCTCCGGGTATGACGTTGACGGCTTCATACTATTGACTCCTCTGGTAAATACTATGAGTATTTTCCGGATTCTTATGGATTATACACTTCCATACCCTATATACTTTTATCTTCTTGTCTCTTATACATTTCCTTTATATATTCCCGGCTACCCAACTCCAGTCATTTATCTGGTATGGTCAAAAAATCTCAGTTTGGCACTTTCAAAGCATCCATTCCTCCATATAATAGAAGTAAATTCCTGCGGAATTAACTTCTCGAGTTTCCCTAACGCGAAACTCGGCATATGTAGCATTAAATATAGATTCCGGGAATTAACCTCTCGAGTTTCTCTAACGCGAAACTCGGCATATGCAGCATTAAATATAGATTCCGGAATTATCTTCTCTAAATATATCCGGAATTATCTTCTTGAGTTTCGCAAATGCAAAACTCGGCATTGGAAGGAGAGGACAAGATTATGAAAAACGAGAAATTACTGAAAGTCGTGTTTACAGGCATTTTTGCGGCGCTGTCTTATGTGGTGTTCACCTTTTTGCAGATTA
>CAYUKT010000253.1:0-4213 GCA_964445285.1 uncultured Bacteroides sp.
GCACCACAGACAGGACTTATGATAATGCCTGCAGGCTGGCCAAGGTTCTGGGGACGAGCCTGCGGGAAGTGGATATCAGGGAGGCGGTGACGGTGCATTTCCGGGATATCGGACAGAATATGGAACAGCATGATGTGACTTATGAGAACGGGCAGGCTAGGGAGCGGACACAGGTACTGATGGATATCGCCAATCAGACGGGCGGTCTGGTGATCGGCACCGGTGATATGTCGGAGCTGGCGCTGGGTTGGGCCACTTATAACGGGGATCATATGTCCATGTACGGTGTCAATGCGGGTGTGCCGAAAACCCTGGTGCGCCATCTGGTGCGCTATTATGCAGATACCTGCGGCAATGAGGAACTGCAGGCCCTGCTTTTGGACATACTTGACACGCCTGTCAGTCCGGAGCTTCTGCCGCCGGTGGACGGCGTTATTTCTCAGAAGACGGAGGACCTGGTAGGACCTTATGAACTGCATGATTTCTTCTTATATTATATGCTGCGCTGCGGGTTTGAACCGGCGAAGGTCTATCGAGTAGCCTGTATGGCGTTTCGGGATATTTATGACAAAGATGTCATATTGAAATGGTTGAAGATTTTCTATCAGAGATTTTTTGCCCAGCAGTTTAAACGCTCCTGTCTGCCAGACGGTCCGAAGGTGGGAAGTGTGGCAGTCTCTCCCAGAGGCGATCTGCGGATGCCCTCTGACGCCTGCGCTGCAATCTGGCTGGCGCAGGTCGCGGAACTCTGACGAGAGAATTGGTGTTGCTCTGCAAAGGTTAAAGCTGCCTTGGGGGCGTTTCAAGATTAATGTGCTGTAGCTTTCGGCTGGGGATTTGACTTTTGCAGGCGGATGATGTTTGACCAGTTTTGTGGAAATCCCATTTGTTTAAGAAGTTGTTCTTCTGACAGATGAGGACATTTTTGGAGTACTTTAATAATCAGAGAGGACAATTGGGATATAAACCGTTTGAATTCGTCATGTCTGACTAGATAGCACAATGCAATTACCACAGAAAACAAATCTTGTTTGCAAAGTGTATACTGTCCATTCCGCTGAGAAATTTCCAGTTTTTTGTGTAGAGAAGTATTTGGTATTGTTTCACGGATATGGAAAGAAAATAATCTTTCACCATGAGCGCAGGTATTGCGGCAACGGGCAATCACAGTTAAAAACTGATGCAGTTCCCGTTCCGTCACTTGCGGGAATTTCCGGCTGATTTTGGATTGTATGTCATTTGGAATATACTGGTATATCTTGGATACCTGACCAAATGTCAGTGCATTCATTGCAACCCATAAAGGAACATTGCCATATTTATTTGCGTGATGCGTGATATAAGTATAACGACTTGGCAATGAAATTGTCTTTTGAAGGGAACTGACCAGTTTATGCACCTCACCAGTATTTTTGGGTGTCAGTGCATAATTGTTCGGATCGAGGTATTTTTGTTGAAGGCTGCCGTTTTTTTCACAAAAATAATAGGAGATAATAGATTTTGTATGACGTTCTATATGCAGAATATATTTCAGGAATAAGGTGCGAAGCTCCTCATCAAAATAATACAATGCTACGATTTCTTCAAACGTGACGCCATATTTGTAATTACCGCTTGAAGCGTGTTTAAAAGGTTCTTTATAGCCGCCGATTAGAGAATAATAGCTAAGTTGTTCTAAAGTTTCTTCCGCGAATTTTCTATTTGGAATACACAGATTCTTTTCGTTGATCAGTTTGTCGATTTGCTGTTCATATGTAAAAAATGTCTGAGACAATACAAGTCCTCCCAATGAGATGTAAAAAGGAGCCCACGCATGGACTCCCAGGGCCGCGCGCCTCGCAAGCAACGCAGCACAACCACTGCCCATATTATACTAGAAAGACCTATATATGTCAATCAGTCTTTATGGGTTAATATAGTATATGCAGTTATACACAGTTTTATTATCCTGTATTCTTCATTGTCCGTCATGTTCATTTCTCCACTGTCTGGGAGAGATTCCATACACATTCTTAAACGCTCTGGAAAAATGCAGTTGGTTCGGGTAGCCGACTGCATTTCCTATGTCCGCAATTGACAGTCCTGTCAGTTTTAGCAGCTCGGCACCTTTGGACATGCGGTAAGAAATGAGGAATTCCTGAGGCGATTTTCCCATATTTTCACGAAAAATCTTCCCAAAGTAGCTTCTGTTCAGGCCACAGGAGGCAGCTATCATCTCCACGGAGATGTCATTCTGGAAATTCTGTTCGATAAAAGAGATGGCTTCCTTAATATAAAAGTCCCGCAGACTGTTACCCTTGTTCACTTGGGTGGAGGAGGCGGAGCGCATAAAGTAGTCGATAAAGAGGAAGAGATGCCCGATCAGGTGAAAGGGGGAGGCATCCCCGTGGTTGACGATATAGAGCATCTCGTCTTTCATGTTTTCCGCAATGTCTTTATAACGTGCCTTATAGATTGGCTGATTGCAGCTTAGGCCTGTCAGTTCTATGGCTTCCTTGGCGTGCAGGCCGTCAAATTCAAGCCATGTATACTCCCAGGGAATCTCATGGTCCGCAATATAAGTACATATCTGATGGGGAAAGATCATGAATCCCTGACCACTCTTGACCTGATAGGTGATGGATTCGCCCTGTGCGTTGTTGGCGATCAGAGTGCCCGTCCCGGACAGGCACAGGTGGAAGAGGTAGTGATTTCTGGCGGCAGGTCCGAAGGAGTGGGAGGGGTCGCACTGTTCCCAGCCAAACTGGTACAGTCCAAGGTCAATAAAATTTTCACTGGGAAAAACAGAAAAGATCACTTCACTCATAGTTGTCCTTCCTTTTACGTATATTATTATATACGATTCATATCCGCTAATCCGAGGCCGCGAAGCGGTCCTCGCAATCGAGCGTAGCTCGATTTGTTAATCTTGCGAAGCAAATTTACTTTTATTATATACCAAAATGCTATTTCACTTCAAACAAAAGGGATAAAAGCGGCATAAAGGCATATAGCAGGCAAAATAGGGCTATTTATTGATAGCAAAATGGTATGTTATAATGCAAATATCAATTTAGGGAAGGAGATGCTTTATGAAAAGCAGGAACGGAAAATACCTTGGAGTGGTATTATGCGGTGTGACAGCGGCGATGATGCTTTCGGGATGCGGGAGTGAAGCGAACTCTAATGTGACTGAGATCGAGATTGTTCAGTACAAACCCGAAGCGGCCAACTATTTCACCATGGTGGAAGAAGAATTCAATGCCACACACGATAATATCCACCTCACCATCAGTTCTCCCAACGATGCCATGACAATATTGAAAACGAGATTTATAAGGGAGGATTACCCTGATATTATCGGCATTGGCGGAGACATCAACTATTCTTATTTTGTAGACGCGGAAATCCTCATGGATATTTCGGATTACGCGGGGCTTGCGGACATCAATCAGGGATATCTGGATATTGACGAATCCTTGGAACTGGTTCCCACGGACGGAACCTTCGCGGTGCCTTATGTGGCCAATGCGGCAGGTATCCTGTATAACAGGGATATGTTTGAGGAACACGGCTGGGAGATACCGACAAACTGGGCAGAACTTAACGCTCTGTGCGAGACCATACAGGCGGAAGGAATCCTCCCTTTCTACTTTGGATTCAAGGACACCTGGACCTGTCTGGCTCCCTGGAACTCCATGGCAGTGGATTTAGCACCAGCGGATGCAACTAAGCAGGTAAACCGCGGCGAGACCAAATTTGCCACAGAATACAGGGAAGTATCGGAAAAATATCTGACATTATTACAGTACGGGCCTGAAGATCCGTTCGCTTACGGATACAATGATGCCTGCACCGCATTTGCAAGGGGAGAATCGGCTATGTACCCGATCGGCAGTTATGCAGCGCCCCAGATCTTATCTGTGAATCCTGACTTGAACCTGGATTCCTTCGTGATGCCGGCCAATGATTCGGCGGATGCAAATACACTGAACTCCGGTATCGATCTGCAGTTTAGTGTGCTGGCCGAATGTCCGAATAAGGAAGCGGCCTACGAAGTGCTGGATTTCTTATATGAGGATGCCAATCTTCAGAAGTACATCGATGCACAGACTGCTATCCCCTGTAAAAAGGGTGATTTCGCGCTGCCGACCATCCTTGATGGCATGACAGAGTATATTGCTTCCGGCAACATGACGGACTATCAGGATCACTATTATCCTTCTGAGATGGC
>CAYUKT010000254.1:0-4116 GCA_964445285.1 uncultured Bacteroides sp.
CACCAAATGGAACCGTCATCCCGCCAGATGGAACTTCTAAGAGTTTCCAAGAGTTTCATCAGAAATTCTTGCGCAATGCCGGAATCAATGATAAAATATCCATTACGTGAAACAAGTGATTTCGGAGGTAAGATAATGAGCACATTTACTATTGTCCTGTTAGTGATCGTGGCAATCCTGGCCATTGCCGTAGTGGTATTATATTTCCTTGGAAAAAGAGCACAGAAAAGGCAGAGCGAACAGCAGGCACAGATTGATGCCATGAAACAGACCGTATCCATGCTGGTCATTGATAAGAAACGTATGAAACTAAAAGACGCCGGCCTTCCATCGATCGTCATGGAGCAGACCCCCAAGTGGCTGCGCGGCTCTAAACTTCCGGTAGTAAAAGCCAAAGTCGGCCCACAGATCATGTCTTTGATCTGCGATGAAAAGATTTTCGATGCCGTTCCGGTCAAGAAAGAGGTAAAGGCAGTTGTCAGCGGCATCTACATCACCGATGTAAAAGGCCTGCACGGCAAACAGCCTGTTGTGGAGAAGAAGAAAAAGAGCAAGTTTAAACAGCTTGTGGAAAAAGCACAGGAAAAAGCCGGTGCAAAACCTATCCGCTAATGCAATGGGACTTCTAGGATAATAACGAGAAGTCCCTGTTTTCTTTGGAGCAGATATCTATTTTGATGTGGCAGTCGGAGAGAAACTCATAGTTGATATCCAGGGCATAGTCCACATCCACTACGATATTATCTTCCCGCTCATCAATCCGTATCTTCTTGGTATCGATTCCCACCAGGATCTGGCCAAACGGTGTATTGTAGTTGGACATGTTCTTTTGATTTTCCTGAAAGACCATGTGTACATTCACCAGGCCGCTACGCGTCAGTTCCACCATATGCTCACTGAACTTAAGACGGTTCTTGGTGGGCTGGCTGAATCCTTCGGTAATCTCCTCATAGATCACATAATGTTTATCGTTCTTTTTATAATAATCGCCGACCATCACCATCTCGATCTTATCGGCATCCTCTTCCCGCTGATCAAACTGGAGGCCCTGTAACGTCAACAGCACTTCTTTCGTCATAATAATAATCTCCATTCTTCACTGAACTTTATTCCCGAGAACAACGAGCCAAGTGACTTGCTTAAAGCCAGCCTTTGGTTGGCTTGGGCATTTGGCGGCTGCCGGAAAGGTCAAAATTCGTCAATGTTGATGACTTTGGCCGAGAGGATGCCATAGGTCAGGATGGAATTGGCAAAACGCTGGAACTTATCCGCCGCATCACTGACAAAGAAACGGTACAGTTCTGTGCCTAGTCCAGGCCGGTGTTCGCTCTCCAGGCCCTTTTCCAAAAGCAATTCTTTCAACTCCCTGGCCGTCTCGTATGCCGGATTGACCAGCGTCACCTGCTTTCCCATGATCCTGCCCACGGTGGAACGTATCATCGGATAATGGGTACAGCCCAATATCAGGGTGTCGATATCGCTGTCGATCAATTCCGTCAGATACCTTCTGGCAATCTCGTCCGTCACCGGATCTTCCCACAGGCCTTCCTCTACCAAAGGCACAAAGAGGGGACAGGCTTTGCCTACTATTTTGACACTTCTGTCATTTTTTTCTATGTATCGATTATAAATACCGCTGTTGATCGTGGCTTCCGTGGCTATCACACCAATCTTGCCGTTCTTGGTGGCCTCAATCGCCGCTTTGGCTCCGGGCCTCACTACACCGATAATGGGAATATCCACTTCCTGTTCCAGCTCATCTAGGGCATAAGCGCTGGCCGTATTGCAGGCCACCACAATGGCCTTCACCTGCTGGGTCAACAGGAAATTCACAATCTGTCTGGAATATTTCATCACCGTTTCCTTAGATTTGTTGCCGTAAGGTACACGCGCCGTATCCCCAAAATATACGATCCTCTCGTTGGGAAGCTGCCGCATGATCTCCCGCGCCACCGTCAGTCCCCCGACTCCCGAATCAAACACCCCGATCGGGCTGTTATGCCATTCTTCCTGTCCGTTCATTTTATTCTATGCCTTTCCCTGCTATTTTCTCATCCAGCCATTCCAGTAATCTGCTTTTGATCACAATCTCATCCCCCGAAGCCGCCAACAGATGTTCATAGACTTCCTGCTGCGTCATCTCCTGGCACGCTTCCGTCACGATCACCTGTTCAAATGTCTCCTCCGTAAAACAGAGTTCCGGATATAAAATACCCCACCAGGCCACCGCAAAGACCGTGACGGCAAGGCTTCTTATTCTATTCCACATATGATACACTCCCATCCGCCAGCATCCGCTGACATTAGGAGTGTACCCGCCCTATCATATCTTATACAGCACTTTACTTTTTCTTCTTAAGCTGTTGTTCCCGCTCCAGACGGATCTGCCTGATGATCGATTTCTCCTGATTGTCGATATGGAGTCTCGCCGCCTCCGCCGCTTTCTTTTTATCGCCCTGCAAGATACTCTCATATATCATTCTATGCTCGTTTACCAGATTCTCATGCCCCTTCTCGTCCTTAATGTACTCAAAGCGATAGCGGTACATCTGCTCGGACAGGTTATTGATCAGCTGGATCAGCCGCTGGTTGCCCGTAGCCCGCACGATAATGTCATGCAGCGCCACATCTGCACCCGCAATCGTAGTCACATCGCCGGTTCTCGTTGCTTCCTCAAATTCGTCACAAGCCTTTTTCAGCGCCTCTTTTTCTTCGAAAGTAATACGGTCACAGGCCAGCTCAACACAGAGTGCATCCAATGCCCGCCGCACTTCCAGGACATCCTGCAAACCCTTCTCCGTAATCTGCGCCACCTCGGCTCCCCTTCTAGGAATCATGGTGACCAGCCCCTCCAGTTCCAGTTTCCGGATCGCCTCCCTGATCGGTGTCCTGCTGACACCCAGCCGATTGGCCAGATGTATCTCCATCAGCCGCTCTCCCGGTTTCAGTTCTCCTGTCAAGATTGCCCGGCGCAGCGTGTTAAACACCACATCCCGCAACGGAAGAAATTCGTCCATATTCACCGTAAAGTTGTCGCCCATATCGCCACGCCTTTCTTTCTATCCAACCGTCAGTCACTCTCCGTATTGTAAAAATTCGTCACAAATATCTGCCTTGCAAGCCCTTTCTTTTCAATAGCCGCTGCTGTACACTGCGCCTGCTTTTTATCTGTAAAAATCCCAAATACCGTGGGGCCGCTCCCGCTCATCAGGGCATTGCATGCCCCCATCTCCCGCATCAGGCCTTTTATCTGTTCTATCACAGGGTATGCCGGTACCGTCACAGTCTCCAGTACATTGCCCATCCTGTCACAGATGCCCTGCAGGCTGCCCTCAAAGAGCGCCCCGGCCATACCATCGATATCCGGATGATACTGCAGCCGCTCCACATGCAGGTTCCCATAGACAAAGGCGGTGGAGACGTTGATATCCGGCTTCGCCACCACCAGATGCGCGTCCGGCGGCGCTGGAAGCGGGGTTAATATCTCACCGATTCCCTCCGAAAGCATGGTGCCCCCCACAATGCAATACGGAATGTCTGCACCCAATTTCACCCCCAGGCGCTGCAGTTCCTCTATTGAGTATCCCATCTCAAAAAGTATATTCAGTCCCCGCAGGGCCGCTGCCGCATCGGAGCTTCCCCCCGCCATGCCGGCGGCAATGGGAATCCGTTTGGCAAGGGTAATCTTAACCCCCTCCGTAATTCCCTTCTCTTTCATCAGCAGGGCTGCCGCCCGACAGATCAGATTGTCCTGATCAGTGGGCAGTTCCTCATGATCTGTCTGTAAATGGATACCCGGCTTTGATGTCCGTTCCAGAAGCAGGTCATCATAAATGTCCACCGTCTGCATGATCATCTTTACTTCATGATAACCGTCCGGCCGGCGGCGCAGGACATCCAGTCCGATATTGATCTTGGCATAGGCTCTCTCTTGGATTTGCTGCATTTTCCCTCCGCTTTAAAATTACTTCTGTTGAAAAGTATCGTAATAATTGCATTTTGTATACAAAGGATTGTACTTAATTTTATACAATATAGGGAATTTTGTCAATATGACTGCGTTTTGTTTACTCTGGGAAACCAATCCTGACTTGATTTCAGAATATGACCTGAACA
>CAYUKT010000255.1:0-1961 GCA_964445285.1 uncultured Bacteroides sp.
CCTCGGAAAAAGCGCTGGTCCAAAGATGACACGGAACTGTTTCTGCTGTCACTGCCGACATTGTTGTGGTTCCTGATATTTTCCTATCTGCCGATGTTCGGTGTGATCATTGCATTTAAGGTATATAAGCTGTCGCCCGGCGGACATGGTTTTATTTACAATCTGCTGCACAGCGATTGGGCGGGAATCGGGAACTTTAAATATTTCTTCACGTCCAATTCCTTTACGATGCTTCTGAGAAACACGATCCTCTACAACATTGCCTTCATCATTATCAGCGCCAGTGTCGCGGTGGGCGGTGCGCTGATGTTGAGCAGCATGCGCAACAAGAGAGGCTCCAAGGTGTATCAGACGATGATGTTTCTGCCTTATTTCATGTCATGGGTAGTGATCAGCTATTTTGTCTATGCGCTCCTGACACCGGAGAGGGGATATATCAACGGTATCATAACAGCCATGGGCGGAGAGCGGATCATGTGGTATCAGGAGAGTAAGTACTGGCCCTTCATCCTTGTATTCTTAAATACATGGAAAGGTATGGGATACGGCATGGTGCTTTATCTGGCAAGCATTACCGGGATCGACCCGTCCTTATATGAGGCGGCGGTGATGGACGGCGCCACGAAGTCGCAGCAGGCCAGGCATATTACCCTTCCAGCGATCAAGCCGGTCTTTATCATGATGTTGATTTTGGATTGCGGTAAGATTTTCAATTCCGATTTCGGTCTGTTCTATCAGGTGACCGGGCAGCTGCCGGCATCTTTGTACACAACAGCATCGACTTTTGATACATACATATATAATGCGATCCAGTCCTCGGCGCCTATTGGGCAGACGGCGGCGGCATCGTTCTTCCAGGCGATCTGCAGCTGTGGGACGATCCTTTTGGCCAACTGGATCGTCAGCAAGATCGATAATGAGAACAGGATCATATAGCAGGAGGTGGGAAAGGTGAGTAAAAAGGATAAAAGCGGTCAGTCGCTGAATCAGATCAAGACATCGACCAATATCGTATTCAATCTGGTGTTTCTGATCCTGGCAATTATGTGTGTGATTCCGCTGTTGTTTGTTTTTTCAATATCCATTACGGATGAAGAGGTGCTTCGTACCAATGGATATCAGCTGTTTCCACAGGCTTTGTCGGCTTCTGCGTATGAATTTTTGTGGAATGAGCGGATGACGATCTTAAGGGCGGCCTTTATGTCCGTGGCAGTGACGGTGATCGGTACGGTTATTTCCATAGCCTTAAATACTTCCATGGGATATGTTGTGTCCAGAAGAACCTTTAAATTGAAAAAGCTGTATACATGGCTGATCTTTATACCCATGGTATTTAATGGCGGCATGCTGGCAAGCTACGTGGTGGTAAATAATATTTTAGGTCTGAATAACAGCATATGGGCTTTGATACTGCCCCTGGCCTGCTCGGCTTTCAGCGTGACCATCTGCCGTACGTTCTTCCGGACAACTGTGCCGGATTCCATCATAGAGTCGGCGAAGATTGACGGCGCCGGGCAGTTCAGGATCTGGTCGCAGATCGTGCTGCCGATTTCTAAACCGGTGATGGCGACCATCGGCATGTTTGCGGCTTTCGGCTATTGGAATGACTGGTTCCAGGCATCCTTGTATATTCAGGATCCGAAGCTGCAGACACTGCAGTCTCTGTTAAACCAGATGCAGAAGAATATTGAGTATATTGCCAATAATCCTTATGGCGGATTGTCCATGCAGGAGTACAAACTGAGTATGCCGACAGAGAGTGTGCGTATGGCGATCGCCATCGTTATCATCGTACCGATCGCGTGTACCTATCCGTTTTTCCAGAAGTATTTCATTTCTGGTCTGACGATCGGGTCGGTGAAAGAGTAGTACGAGACGGAGCTGCTTTGCAACTCCGTCTCGTACCAGAGAATGCCAGAGAAGCGGCATTCTCCGCGTAGCAGGATGGGATGATAAGAAAT
>CAYUKT010000255.1:2061-4093 GCA_964445285.1 uncultured Bacteroides sp.
GGCGGGGCATCGTCCGCAGACGAGGACGGGATTGCCCATATAAAGTGGGTGACCATCGGAAATGGGATGCCGACCAATTATGACAGCTGGATTGCCAAGGTCAATGAGTATATTGAGCCTGAGATTGGGGTAAATCTGGAGATGGAAGTCATTCCCTGGGGCGACTGGGATAAACGCCGCAACATTATCGTCAGTACGAATGAGCCCTTTGATATTATTTTTGGAACCGGCAATAATTATATTGCGGATATCAACCTGGGGGCATATTATGATATTACCGATATGATAGATGCCAATATGCCGGGGCTGAAGGAGCTGATGCCGGAGAAGTACTGGGACGGTGTGAAAGTAAAAGACAGGATTTACGGCATTCCAACCTATAAGGATAGTTCTATCTCCAACTATGCTGTGTGGGATAAGGAGCTGGTGGATGAATATAACCTGGATATTGCTTCCCTTACGGAAATTGAGTCCTTGACGGAAACATTCGAGACATTGAAAGCGGACAAGAATGATTATCCGGTTTATGTAAAAAATGACGGTGTTTACTATATTTTTGATGTATATGACCAAATCGGCGCAGGTACACAGATTCTCGGTGTGAGATATGATGATACGGATGCAAGAGTGTGCTTTACGTTGGAAGAGCCTGAGATTTATTCTGCTCTGGAGACACTGCATGACTGGTATCAGAAGGGGATTATCAACCCGGATGCTTCCACCTTGTCTGAGGCACGTGTCTATAATATGTGGAGAGTTGCCCAGGGATGGGAGTCTGCAGGCGTTACGTCATGGGGACCTCAGATGGGCAAGGAAGTTGCGGTACAGAAGATTGGCGATACGATTCTGTCCAATGAGACAGTGCGCGGGTCATTAAATATGATTTCCATCAATACAAAGTATCCTGAGAAATGTCTGCAGTTCCTTGATATGGTGAATACGGATACCAAACTCCGGGATATGTTCTTTTATGGAGAAGAAGGTGTGAATTTCGAGTATACGGAGGATGGCAAGGCACACAAGATCAACAATGAGTGGGCGATGGCTGGATATACGCAGGGAACCTTCTTTACGGTAACACTGGAGGATACCAATGAAACCAACCAGTGGGACGAGGTCAGGGCTTTGAATGAAGAGGCGGTATCTTCTGTGATGCTGGGCTTCACTTTTGATTCCACATCGGTTGCGGATAAGCTGGCGAACTGTCGGGAGATATGGCTGCGCTACCGCAGTGAGGTGATGACTGGCGTACGGGATCCCAAGGATACAGTGCCGGAGATCAAAGAGGAACTGATGAAAGCCGGATGGCAGGATGTCATGGAAGAAGCACAGAGACAGGTTGATGAATTTATGGGCAAGTAACAAGAAAGAAGAAAGGTGGAGATGACAATATGGCAAGAATCATCGGAAAAGATCTTCAGAACATACCCTGGCAGGAGCCGGACGGTACAGAAAAACTGCCGGTATGGCGTTATAAGGCGAATCCAATCATCGAAAGATTTGCCACCCGCAATTCCAACAGTATCTTCAACAGCGCGGTGGTTCCCTATGAGGATGGCTTCGCGGGAGTGTTCCGCTGTGACAGCAGGTCGATCAGCATGGACATATTTGCAGGATTTAGTAAAGACGGTATTCGATGGGATATTTCCGATGAGCCGATTGCGTTGCAGGGAGCCTGCCCAGAGGTGGCGAAGCGGGAGTTCCGTTATGATCCCAGGGTGTGCTTCATCGAGGACAGATACTATGTGACCTGGTGCAACGGTTACAGCGGCTATCCCACCATAGGATTGGCTTATACCTTTGACTTTCAGACTTTTTATCAACTGGAAAATGCGTTCCTGCCGTTTAACCGTAATGGAGTACTGTTTCCCCGTAAGATCCAGGGAAAGTATTATATGCTGAGTCGTCCCAGTGATAATGGTCATACGCCCTTTGGGGATATCTTTGTCAGTGAGAGTCCGGATCTTACTTATTGGGGACGACACAGGCTGGTGATGGGTACGATCAAAGGGGATGAATCCGCATGGCAGTC
>CAYUKT010000256.1:0-4040 GCA_964445285.1 uncultured Bacteroides sp.
GAAGAGAAGTTCAGTAAGTATTTATATAAACTGGAACAGAACCATGCCATAGAGGAACAGGAGAGAGAGGCTTATATCGGGATCTACCGTATGTTCAGACAGTTGGAAAAGACAGATGATGCCGCAGTAGGAAGCCTGATCCGGGAGGGAGTGGGACTTTCCTTCCAGAATCTTCTCACAGCCATGCGCAGTACGAAGCGTCAGGGCATGGATTACACGGTGGATGATGAATTTAACGGCGTGAACGCCGTAAACAAGGGCAAATCCATCACGGATCAGATTTTAAGCGCCTTTCCCATGCTGGAACAGGCTGCTACCGGAGAGCAGACATTCTCACAGGGAAATGGACAGCAGGGAAGAGATGAAGCAGTCTCCTATTATCATATGCTGGCCGGACAGATCGCCGATACCGTGGAGCCGGAAATGCTCGCACAGATGGAACTGCGGGCGGATATGACCATGGAAGAGATGGCCGAGAGCATGGAGCAGATGGCAGCGGACGACAGGCTGGAAATGGCATACCTGCAGGAAGAATTACAATCCTATCAGGATCTGCAGGGAATAGAAGACGCTGTGGTGCGGGAACTTCTGGCGTATAAACAGCCGGTCACAGGCAATAATCTGGCAGCGGCGTCATTGCTTCGAAGGAAACCAGGCGCCCTATATAAGAAGTTGAATGAGCTGGAAGCAGATACGGTAAGTCCCAGAGGGAAAGAGGCGGCCGCGCATCTGATAGAAAGCCTGACGGACAAAGACAGCGCCGAAGAGGCCTATGAGAAGATGCAGGGTACTTTCCAGGAGATTCTGGAAGAGGCGAAGGAAGAGGAGACATCTTATCTTGACCTTAAGACTTTGCAGAACTGTCAGAAACAATTGGCACTGGCGGGTAATCTGGCCAAAGAGGAGAATTATCAGATCCCTGTGGAAATAAACGGGGAACTGACAGCCGTTAATCTTAAGATCCTGCACGGCGGCGCGGGCGGTAAAGTCAGCGCATCCATGGAGACTGAAACCTACGGACGTATCATGGCGCAGTTTGCAGTCAGGAACCAGACCGTATCCGGCTATGTTGCCTGCGACAACAAGGAAGGTACAGAAAAGTTGTGGGATATACAGGATGGTCTGAAAGAGGCCCTGGCGGTAGAAACGGCGGACGGCGGATCTTTGAAAGTCGGAAGCGTGGGTATCATGTACAGTAAAGAAGCAAATGCGGATGGGTATACGTCTAAAGATCTGGAGACGGATGAAAGTATACAGACAGCGGATCTGTACCGGATAGCGCGAGCGTTTATCACGAGTGTGACGGCATAAAGGAGGATAACAGGAATGAAGATAAGTTATAATGCGGCGGCGATGCGCGCCAGTAATGCACTAAACGCATCGGACAGAAAAGTATCGAAATCTCTGGAGCGTCTTTCCTCCGGTCTTAAGGTAACTACCTCGAAGGATAATCCCTCGGGTTATGCCATCGGAAAGAAGATGGATACGCAGATTTTGGGTCTTTCCGTGGCAACACAGAATTCCAATAATGGTATCTCTATTATAGAGACAGCAGATGGCGCGTTGACGGAAGTGCATGAAATGCTGCAGAGAATGAATGAACTGGCAGTAAAGGGTGCGACAGGGACACTGACGACTTCCGATCGAATGACACTGAATGAGGAGCTCAAGCAGCTCCAAGCAGAGGTTACCAGAATCGCCACGGATACGGAGTTTAACGGACAGCCGCTTCTGGACGGAACTTTTGATCTGAGAGGATATACGAATAATCATCAGGTTAAAGTAGATTATTATTCGGATGATGTGGTTCCTAAGAAATATGTGATCGATGAGTTGGAGATTGCATATAAAGCGGATGGTACCATTGATAAGGCCGCATCCAAAGTGGGTATAAAATATGACGGGGATAATGGATTCCCGGCCGGTGTGAAGTTTGATTCGGTAGGGCAGGATAAGATCATCCTCAAAGGACCGCAGGATTTTGAGATGACACTGCAGGTCGAGCCTAAACCGATAAAGGATGCGGACGGTAATATTACGGGTTATGAAAATGTGAGTCCACTGAAAAATCCTAAAGCACCTGTCAATGTGGCAGTCCCGGAGTTCCAGGCTCATTATGGTGTTCAGCAAATACCGGGAACCGGTACTGATGCGACAAATCCGGCAGTGTATGAACATGTGCTGGATGTTGCGGCTACGAGTGCGGATCTTAAAACAGAACTTTTGAGTGACCCTAATGTTCCGAAGGATATTACGATATCTGTGTCCAGTGATGATAAGACAGATACATTCCTCATCACAAATGACAGTGGCTTTAGGATGGAAATCTCGGTTGACAGGCCTGCAGATTTGAAAGATGATGGGACGACTACAATACCCAACCCGCCCCAAGTAGATGTTTCTGTGCCAGCGCAGACAATTGAGGCAACCAGTGGTCTGATTATAGATATCACAGGCATCGGTTCCATGGATACCCAGACAGGTTCCAATGAGGGCCAGCAGCTTGATATCCGTATCCCGACCATCTCCCTGAGCAGACTTGGGATTGAAAAGACAGAGCTGACGATACAGGAGAGCTGTTCGGATGCAATTAATGAAATTAGGGAAGGTATCCTTTATATCTCATCGGTAAGAAGCAGACTGGGCGCTTATCAGAACCGTCTGGAACATACGGTGAATAATCTGGATGTTACCAGTGAGAATATGACGGCTTCCTATTCCCGTATCATGGATGTGGATATGGCGGAGGAGATGACCAGCTATACAACAGAGCAGGTAATCTCACAGGCATCGGTTTCCATGCTGGCGCAGGCAAATGAGAGACCGTCACAGATCCTTCAGCTTTTACAATAACTGTAGAAAATCTGCGGAGCAGATTTTCTACGAGAGAATTTGTCGGGGCAAATTCTTAGTTGGGATGTTATACATTATGAATTCTATAGTTAGAGAGGTAATGTAATGACCAAGGAATTGAAACAGGAGTATACGCTGCGGATTACGCAGGCAAATAAGACTCAGCTGATCACCATTCTCTATGAAATGATCCTGATTTATATCGATGAGGCAAAAGATGCCCTGGATGTGGACAGCAGGGCGGATTATAAGATGGCGGTCCGCAAGATACAGGGATGTGTAAATGAACTGATGGATTCCCTGCATTTGGAATATGATCTTGCGCAGAAACTCTTACAGTTGTATCTCTATATTAACAGAGAGCTGGCGCAGGCATCTATTCATTATGATATGGAACACTTGGAGCATGTCCGCCTGGTGATTGGAGAACTTCACAAGGCCTATAAGAAGATAGAGGGGCAGGATCAGTCAGGCCCTGTTATGGGCAACAGCCAGACCGTGTATGCCGGTCTTACGTATGGCAGAAGCACACTCACAGAGAACATAGCTGATCCAGCCGCGAACAGGGGTTTTTGCGTATAGTCTTACCGTGCAGTCAGCGGACGATACGCTTCAGCGTGTTTTTCTTCAGGCAGCAGATTCATTTCTGCTGCCTGTTGTAATAAGTATTTATAACGCTTCATAACAGCATTTAACTCATAAATGTAACAGTCAATCAAGTCAGGGTCGGTCACATTATCAAATCCGGCATAAGCGTTCTCCAAAGCAAATCTGGTCTTTAACAGTTCGTCTCTTATTGTCAGTTTTTCACCATCCACAATCACATCGTCATCCATCGGAATACACGGTCTCTGCCTGAAAATAACTCTCATACAATACTCCTTTCATTTAGTAAGTAAAATATTTAGGAAGAACGCGCATTCCAGCGTTCTTCGGAATGAGATTAGAACTTCTTGGCGTTTCGTCCAATGGCGAAACGTCATTGAAATTTTTTCACATAAGTAAAGTATTCAGGAAGAACGCGTTTTCCAGCGTTCTTCGGAATGAGATTAGAACTTCTTGGCGTTTCGTCCAATGGCGAAACGTCATTGAAATTTTTTCACATAAGTAAAGTATTCAGGAAGAACGCGTTTTCCAGCGTTCTTCGGAATGAGATTAGAACTTCTTGGCGTTTCGTCCAATGGCGA
>CAYUKT010000257.1:0-4033 GCA_964445285.1 uncultured Bacteroides sp.
TTATCTCTGGTAGAATTTACCCTTACAAGGTGGAAGTTACCTTTTCATTTCACCTTTTTTCGTCATTCTTGCTATCCCATCAACCACACGCACTCAAAAAGACGCTGCCCTAAATTCCGCAGCGCCTTTTCCATCCCTCATTTATTTGTTTGAAGTTTTCGTTCTATCCGCTTTCAAAAGCCCATAGAACTCCTCCGCCGGCATAGGTTTTGCATAATAAAATCCCTGCACCATATCGCAGCCAATCTCCTTCAGAAGTTCCACCTGTTCCCTGGTCTCCACTCCTTCTGCCAAAAGACCAAGATCCAGTTTCCCTGCCATGGCCACCACCTGTTCCAGGATCAGTCTTCCCTTCTTGGACACTAACATGTTTTCCATGAATTTCTTATCAATCTTGATCACATCAAAGGGCGTCTCCAACAGGATGCTGAGAGAAGAATAACCGCTTCCAAAATCATCCATCAACAGCATGAATCCTTCGTCTTTCAGCCGGCCGGACATCTCGCTGACCTGCTGGTTATTGACCGTCTCCGTAATTTCCAGTTCCAGCTGCTGTTTATCAATGCCTATTTTTTCAATCAATCCATCCAGCACTTCAATGAACTCATCCCCTGCCAGATGATGCCTCGACACATTGACCGAAATAGGGCATTCCGTGATGCCTTCCCTCTCACAGCGCTTGATGAAACGGCATGCTTCCTCCCAGATAAAATAGTCTACATTACGGATAAAGCCGTTCTCCTCTAACACGGGAATAAATTCATTGGGATAAATCATTCCCTTAACCGGATGGATCCACCGTACCAGCGCCTCCGCCCCCACTATGGTATGTTGGGAAATGCTGTACTTAGGCTGCAAATACATCTGAAAATGCCGCTGCGTGATACTGGACTTCATATTTTCTTCAATGAACCGTCTCGTGTAGAGCATTTCTTTAAACTGCTCCTGATAAAATGTCGTATCCGACATGACATTTTCCTTGGCCGCCTTGCGCGCCATGGCCGCACGATCTTCCATCTGCCGCAGTTCCATCTTCCTGTCATCGACTATATAAATCCCAAACGTGTACTGTAATTTGACGTGTTTAAAATCACCCAGTGTTTCCCGGATACGGCTCACAAAAGCATTCAGTTCTCCCTCTTCCTCATAGGGTGTCACGATCATGAACACATCGCTTCTCAGATTCACAAAATACTGACGTTCCCTGCAGAGTCTCTTAAGGCCTTCTGTCACAAAATCCAGAATCTCATCGCCGATCATTTCCCCGTAAATATCATTGATAACCTTAAAACGCCGGATGTCAAACTGCAGGAAAGCTATTTTGTCCTCACAGTGACTGAGCAGATCCAGAACATTTCTGCGGAACCTTGTCAGCTTATTGACTCTCCTGAGCGCACTTTTCATGTCATCATCCTCAGGAAGCAGCATCATGTCCATATCCTGCATGCTGTTCTGATATTCTGCCAGCATGTTTTCCAGAATCTTTATACTGGCCGCAATCGTATCGGGACAGATCTTGAACTTAAGCCCTTCCTGGCGCATCCTTGCCATTCCTTCGGGTTTGGATACATCCGTATGCAATATATCCTTACACCGATAACTGCCGCCCATAGCCTCTTTAAAGAGTCGTATAAACTCCTCCGTCTTCTTATTGCCAAATACTTCCAGTTCCCGATCCTGCGGATCATCAAACCCAAATGCCACGCCCAATACCATCAAAGCCGCCGTTACACAGCCGCAGACATCACCCTGCCGCATACCCACTCCAAAACAGGTACTCAGCTTAAGCGCCGTCTTGATATCTAATCCCAGATCGCCCGCAAAAGCTCCAAACAAAGCCTGAGAACAGTGATAATCCTGTTTTAAAAGTTCATTTGCCCTCTCTTCATGTGTCATACAAGCCCCTCTCTGCCCCTTAAAAATTTACCCTGCCATCTTCTCACCAAATGATATAGTACTATTATACTATAAGGCTTAATAAAAGCGCAAGTTTTCAGGCGTACTCAAAAAAGGAACTGCCCGTTCGGACAGTTCCTTTTCCATACCTTTATGATATATCATCTCATCATAATATCAGGTTGCAATTGCATTTCCTGTATACAGTTGGTAATATTTTCCTTTCTCTTCCAGAAGCTGCTCATGGGTACCCCTCTCAATGATCCGCCCCTGCTCCAGCACCATGATACAATCGGAATTCCTGACCGTGGAAAGCCTGTGAGCGATCACAAAGGTGGTTCGTCCTTTCATCAGCTTATCCATGCCGTCCTGCACGATCCGCTCTGTACGGGTATCGATGGAGCTGGTGGCCTCATCAAGAATCAGCACCGGCGGATCCGCTACGGCGGCTCTAGCTATGGCAAGCAGCTGTCGCTGGCCCTGGCTTAGATTGGCGCCATCTCCGGAAAGCACTGTCTGATATCCCTCCGGCAGTCTTTTGATAAAGCCATGGGCATTGGCCAGTTTCGCAGCCGCCACCACTTCCTCATCAGAAGCATCCAGCTTACCATACCTGATATTTTCCATGACAGTCCCGGTAAAAAGGTGGGTATCCTGCAGCACGATTCCCAGAGAACGGCGCAGATCCGCCTTCTTGATCTTATTTACATTGATACCATCGTAACGGATCTTACCATCCTGTATGTCATAAAAGCGATTGATCAGGTTCGTGATGGTGGTCTTGCCGGCACCGGTGGATCCCACAAAGGCAATCTTCTGTCCCGGCTCCGCATACAGCTTCACATCATGGAGCACGATCTTATCGTCATTGTAACCGAAATCCACGCCGTCAAATACCACATCCCCGCGCACTTCCACATAATCCACGCTGTGATCAGCCTGATGCTCATGACGCCATGCCCAACGGCCGGTACGCTCCGGTGTCTCCAGCAATTTCCCGTTTTCCTCTCTGACATTGACCAGCGTCACATAACCGTCATCCACTTCCGGCTCTTCATCTAACATCTTAAAGATGCGTTCCGCACCGGCCATCGCCATAACAATGGAATTGAATTGTTGACTCACTTGGTTAATAGGGCCATTGAAACTCTTATTAAAAGTCAGGAAACTGGCCAGTTTCCCCAATGTCAGCCCGGTCATGCCGGAGAGCGCCATCGCGCCGCCCACGATTGCACAGGCCACATAACTCACATTACCCAGCTGCATATTGACCGGCCCCACCACATTGACAAGATAGTTTGCCTTATCAGCGCTCTCATAGAGGGCATCGTTCAATTCACGGAACTCCTCCATACACTGTTCCTCATGACAGAATACCTTGACCACCTTCTGCCCGTTCATCATCTCTTCAATATAACCATTGACCTTACCCAGGTTCTTCTGCTGTTCCAGGAAGTATCTGCCGCTTAAGCCCGCCACCTTCTTGGTCACTGCCAGCATCACACCGATCATCAGAAGCGTCACAATGGTGAGCGGAATACTCAAGATCACCATGCTGACAAACACGCTGACAATCGTGATAAAGCTGTTAAATACCTGAGGCATGCTCTGGCTGATCATCTGCCGCAGGGTATCCGTATCATTGGTGTAGGTTGACATAATATCTCCGTGGGAGTGGGTGTCAAAATATTTGATCGGCAGTGTCTCCATATGGGAAAACAGGTCGTTTCTCACATTACGTAATGTCCCCTGGGTCACATTGATCATGATCCTGTTCCAGGCATAAGCTGCCGCCACACCGATCAGATAAAAAACCGCCACCCGTGTGATCGCTGCCGCCAGAGGCCCAAAATCCGGCCTGTCAGCTAAAAGCATAGGCTCAATATAGTCATCGATCAGATGCTGGATAAACATTGTTCCCTGCACATTGGCCAGCACACTCACAAAAATCAGTATCGCTGTCAGTATCAGATGCGGCGTATAATCTCTGGCTACATATTTCATCAGCCGTTTAAAGACCTTGCCCGGATTCTCTATTCTTTTGCCCTTAGGCATCCCGTGTCTCATTCCTGGTCCCGGCAGTATGCGTCACCTGACTTTTAATCAAAATATCCGACGCCGCATGTCATGGATTCAT
>CAYUKT010000258.1:0-1458 GCA_964445285.1 uncultured Bacteroides sp.
GTATCTTCCAGCATATCATAAGCATGACACACAAATTCCCAGTTCATAAGATCATAGGAACGAAGAATATCACAGCCCGGCATAAAATGCATTGTGGTGCTGGCCATATAATAAGTATCACCGACTCTGATGATATCCGGATCCGGAAAATCCGTATATAAAACAGGATTTTGTTTTGTTTTCATTTTTCCCCTCCATAGCAAAACAATTTACTGCCCATCTACATATATCATATGAATAGCTTCTTACCTTTTAAAATACCACAAAAATATGATAATTTCCATTCTTTGCGTTGACATTATATTATTTTGAGGCTATAACTATTTAAGGATGAAAAATACATAAGCATTATACTTACGAGGGAGGAGATAATATGGAAACATATAATGTATTTCTGGATCTTGCAGTCATCCTGTTTTTTGCCAAAGTGTTCGGTATCCTGGCAAGAAAATGTAAGGCGCCCCAGGTAGTAGGACAGATTCTGGCCGGCCTTGTCGTTGGACCCTGTGTCCTTGGCTGGATCAGCCAGACGGAATTTATCACACAGATGGCAGAGATCGGCGTGATCATTTTAATGTTTGAGGTGGGATTGGAAACAGACTTAAAAGAATTGCTCAAGACCGGCCCCATCGCTTTTCTGATCGCCTGTGCCGGTGTCTTTATTCCCCTGATCATGGGCGCCCTTCTATATATGTGCTTTTACGGATTTGCTCCTTGGGGAAGTGAACATTTCTATAAAGCAGTTTTCATGGGAACCATTATGACTGCCACCAGTGTAAGTATCACAGTGGCTGTCCTACAGGAACTGGGTAAGATTAAAAGTAAGGTCGGCACTACCATTGTCAGTGCCGCAATCATTGACGATGTGATCGGTATTATTGTCCTCACCTTTGTGATCGGCTTTAAGAATCCCGATTCACATCCGGGCACGGTAGTGATTAAGACTATTGCTTTCTTCATTATGGCTATTGTCGGCGGATACATTGTCTTTAAGATTTTCCTCACCTTAGATAAACGCTATCCCCATACCAGACGTATCCCCATTGTCGCGCTGGCCTTTTGTTTCGCCTTGTCCTATACGGCAGAGAAATATTTTGGGATTGCAGATATCACCGGTGCCTACGTGGCCGGTATCGTACTGTGCAACCTGAGTGACAACACCTATATAGAGCGTAAGGTGGATGTCAGTTCTTATATGATGTTCGGCCCGATCTTCTTTGCTGGTATCGGTCTGAAGACTACCTTCGATGCGATAGACGGCACTATGATCGCTTTCTGTATCTGCTTTGTGATCGTGGCACTCTTAGCTAAGGTACTTGGCTGCGGCCTGATGAGCAAAATCTGCCGATACAATTTCCCTGATTCCCTGAAAATCGGTGTTGGAATGATGACGCGTGGAGAGGTGGCCCTGATCGTAGCACAGAAAGGTATGGCAGCAGGCCTCCTGACCGCGGATTA
>CAYUKT010000258.1:1558-4002 GCA_964445285.1 uncultured Bacteroides sp.
GACATCACACGGTATAACCTGGCAAGGCCGTCCTCCTCATCGATATTGCACTTTCCGACCTTTACCTTGCCGTCATACTTCACGGCCAGCTCCTCCACGATTGGCGCCATCATTTTGCAGGGCCCGCACCAGTCTGCATAGAAATCTACAAAGACCGGAATTTCTGAATTCAATACTTCACTCTCAAAATTTGCAGCTGTAAATTTGTACTCCATATTTTGTCCTCCTATATTGTTTTTCGCTTTATCTTTGTTGCTAGGCAATCTGAGCTCAGCCAATCTGACCTGGCCTGAAATCAAACCGCCGTCTATATTGATTCCCGCGGCTTGTCCCAATTTAGGGATTAGCGCGAGATAATATATTTAAAGATAGGGTTTCCCATAGACGAGAATTTCTCCTCATACTCCGTCATCACATTACCCTGCATCATCTGCGCATCATGATGCAAATCTTCCGTCATCTGGTCCAGATGCCATCCCGCTGGTTCCAATTCCTCCAATGCGAATCGGAATAACTCCTGATTATCTGTCTTAAACTCGATCACACCGTCCGCTATTAGTATCTCATCATACCGCTGTAAAAATTCACGGGAAGGCAGCCTTCTCTTCGCATGCCGGTCTTTCGACCAGGGATCCGAAAAATTCAGATAAATCCTTTCCACCTCTCCCGGTGCAAATACACTTGTGATCTCCTCCGCTTCCATACGAATAAAATATAGATTCATCAGCGGATCGGTTTCCATTTTCTGAATCCCCCGAAGCAGTACACTGGAATATTTTTCAATGCCTATATAATTGATATCCGGATTGGCTCTCGCCAGATCCATGATGAACCGGCCCTTGCCCATCCCAATCTCTATCCGGATCGGATGATCATTTCCAAATACTTCTTTCCATTTATCCCGATGCTCCTGCGGTTCGTGGATCACATAATCACAGCCTGCGATCACCTCCCGCGAACCAGTTATGTTCCTAAGTCTCATATGCCGATTCCTGTCCTCAACAAATATTCTTGAGTAAATCCTAAATAGGATCCTGCTTTATCCATTATTCTACATCATTTTGTATTTTTTGTGAATACACTACAGTTTTTGTAAAAAATAGTGTATGATATATGTGGCTTAAGATTGCCGCATATATCTCAATAATGTAATACACCCCAAATTCATAAACAACTGATTTTGACATATACTTGTTACCATAAAAGGAAGGTCTGACAATATGTTTTCATCATATAAATATAAAAATCAAAAGGCAGCAAGATTTCTTTTGCTGCTCCTTACTACCGCCCTGTTTTTATGCGGTTTTCATGCTGATACCCTTACTGCCTATGCTACTTTAGAAGAACTGGAAGCAGAGGCGGAAGCCCGCAAGGCTCTCCCCATTCAGTCCAATGAGATCGAAAATTGGCCGGTGGGCCCACAGATCAGCGCGCAATCTGCTATCCTGATGGATGCCAACACCGGTGTTATTCTCTATTCCAAAAATATCCATGAACGCCTCTATCCGGCCAGCACCACCAAGATCATGACCTGTCTGCTCGCGATGGAACAAGGCAACCTGGATGATAAAGTGGAATTCAGTCATGACGCCGTTTTTTCCGTGCCGGTAGGCGGATCCAATATGGGTATGGATGTTGGACAGTCTATTACACTGGAAGAATGCCTCTACGGAATCCTGGTCGGCTCCGCCAATGAAGTGGCCAATGCCGTGGGTGAATATATCTCTGGTTCCATGGATGACTTTGTCACCCTCATGAATCAGCGCGCAGAAGAAATGGGATGTAAAGATACCCATTTTGTCAATGCCAATGGTCTTCAAGATTCCGACCACTACACCAGCGCTTATGACCTGGCGTTGATCTCCAGCTATTTTTTCCAAAATGAAATGCTGTGCAAAATTGGCAATACCGCGCGCTACCATTTTGAACCTACCAGCACACAGCCCGATGATTTTTTCTTGATCAACAAACATAAATTGATCAATGGGGAAATTCCTTATGACGGAATCCTGGGCGGTAAGACCGGTTATACGGACGAAGCCCGTCAGACCCTTGTTACCTGTGCGGAGCAAAATGGGATGCGTCTGATCTGTGTTGTCTTTAAGGAGGAATCCCCGTCACAGTTTACAGATACAAAAGAACTTCTGGACTATGGTTTCCATAATTTCCAGGTAATGAATATCTCAGAAAATGAGGATTGCTATAATATTGAAGCTACAGGATTTTTACAGATTGGTGATGATATCTTTGGCAGTTCCAAACCTATCCTATCCATAGATAAGGACAGCTACGTTATCGTTCCGAATGTCATCTCTTTCTCAGATCTTGACTCGGAGATTGATTACAGTATATCTGATGAAAACCGCGTGGCACAGATCCGCTATTCCTATCACAATATGTACGTGGGAAGCGCATATCTTGACCTGATCACAGAATCCGGCGCC
>CAYUKT010000259.1:0-3995 GCA_964445285.1 uncultured Bacteroides sp.
ATGATCGTGCTGGCATTGGCACTGGGATTCAGCGGCTTCTATTTTGTAAACTATGTGTTTGAGACTTCGCTGGACAGAGAGGTGGGACAGGCGCTCGATGAAAGCAGTATCCTTGGCTTTGCTTTTGAGACGGCGGCCTTGAATGTGCCGCTCAAGTACAGTGTCCTGCCCGACAGCGTGGTGGAGGAGATCGCTTCCAAACTGGAAATGGGCGGCCAGGGCGGCGGCCGTCTGCTGCGGATCGCGGATGAAGAGAAAAACGTATTGTATACCAGCGATGGATTCACTGCGGACGAGGGACTGCTTCCGCAGACCAATCAGCACACCAAGTCTTACCGTGTGATCCATGCGCAGGACGACTATTATGTACACACCTGCGTATCCATCAACGCCCTGGACCGCATTCTGTATCTGGAGACCATGAAGAGTGTGACGGAGGTTTTTACGGAACGGGCGCTGGGGTTTTCCCTGTACCGTAAGGTGACAGTAGTCATGCTTTTGACCGGAATGGTCATTATGTTGTTTATTGCTTCCCTGCTGACGAAACCGATCCGGCTTTTGACCAAGGCGACTAAGAGGATGGCAGCAGGGGATTATACCTACCGCGCCAGACAGATCAGCCGGGATGAACTGGGGCAGCTTACCAGGGATTTTAACAGGATGGCCAATGCGCTGGAGGAAAATATCTGTAAGCTGGAGGAGGAAATCGAGGCCAGGGAAGAGTTTATGGGTGCTTTTGCCCACGAATTGAAAACGCCTCTGACGGCCATCATCGGCTATGCGGACATGCTGCGTTCCCACAAGATGGATGAGGAAAAGAGCATTATGTCGGCCAATTATATCTATACGGAGGGCAAACGCTTAGAGGCTATGTCTTTTCGCCTGCTGGACATCATTGTGGCCAAACAGGAGGAGGCGGATCTGCAGGAAACATCGGTGGGAGAGCTGTTTGAGTACCTGCGGGAGATGTTTGCGGAGAAAAAAGAGATGGACATCCGCTTTGCCCATGAGGAGGCCGTGGTATGGGTGGAAGCGAATCTGATCAAGACAGTGCTGGTCAACCTGATCGACAATGCATGCAAAGCTTCGGAGATGAGCGGCACTGCGGAGACGGGCGGCAGGATTGCGGCGGATGAGGATAAAGCGTTTTCTGACATGACCGGTGTGATTGAGGTCACCGGTCATGTGGTAGAGGACGGTTATCGGATCGCGGTAAGGGATTACGGGATCGGGATACCGGAGGCGGAACAGCATAAGATTGTCAAAGCCTTTTACATGGTGGACAAGTCCAGGGCCAGAAGCAAGAACGGGGCGGGACTCGGCCTTGCCCTGTGTGCGGAGATCTTAAAGATACATCACAGTGAATTACAGATTGAGAGTAAAGAAGGGGAGGGCTCTTGTTTCAGCTTTGTCCTTCCTGTAGAGAATAGAGGAACCTATGAAGAGTAAGATATACTATTTGGCCTTTCCGTTATTGGCGGCCCTTGCGATGTACATTTCCATATGGGGGCCGGAAGCGCTGGCGCAGTATAAGGATCAGGGGATCCTGGACAGACCGCATACGGAAAATGTGGAAACTGCCGGGGAAGGCTATCGATATCGGATGAACAGTAATGAGAAACTTTACCTGTTGTCCTGCTGTCTGAGCAGCCAGACGCTTCCGGAGAGTGAGACCAGCGCTATGGCGCATGAGGCGGATGCGGAGGTGGAGTATCAGGAACTGGAAGGTTCCTATGCCTTTGTGGTGAACCGCAGAGGTCCTTCCGGGAAAGAAATCACGGATGAGCAGATTTACGCTACATGTAATGAGGGGCTTGATCTGCTGAAAGAAAAGGGGATCCTGCCGGAACAGGTGAGGGAAGTGGACGTCTCTTCTTATGACGTTACGCTCTACTCGGCGATCGATGTGCTGGAACCTCGTAATAATGTGGCGGTCTGGAAGATGAGTCTCTCTAATTCCCAGAAAAATGCGGATAAGGCGAATCGTCTGATGGATGCTTATATCGATGCGGATGATGGGAAGATTTATGAGTTTTATGTGCGGACGCCTCTTTTGTGGGAAGATATCGATGCGGATGCTCTGGTGGCGGCTTGGGCGGCGTATATGGGATTGAGTGAACCGGCACCCTATGAGTCAGATAATCCCCTCTTAGAGACCACTCCCTATTTTCGCAAGTATGTCTTTGCGGGCATGGGGAATGGTCAGACAGTGGTGACACTGGGGTTCTATGAGGGGATCAATGAGTTTTTTTTAAAGGTTTCCAGATAGATGTAAAGCGTTGACGAAGCGTCAGGGCTTTGCATTTTATGGCTTGCGTAGAACGTTAACAGCTAAATTGCGGCAGGTATTCTTTGTTTTCTGCCAGAATATCGTCCAGTATGCTGCGGGCCACAGTCGCGGAGTTGACCAGGGGATGAATGGTCAGCGCCTGCAGGGCGGCATCGTAATCACCGGTAACGGCGGCTTCGATGGTGAGCTGTTCGTAGGTCTTTACAGCCTGCAAGAGTCCTCGGATCTTAAGCGGTGTATGACCGATATGCAGGGGATGTGCCCCATTGGCATCGATGACGCAGTTGCGCTCGATCACGGCATGATATGGCAGGTCTGTATTGGCGCCGCAGTTTAGGACATTCACGGTCTGGATGTCTTTTTTGTTATTGTAGATGGAATCGATCAGGGAGCAGGCCGCGTCAGAATAGCGGGCGCCGCCCCGGGAGGCAAGCTGGGCAGGTTTCGTGTCCAGTTCAGGATTCCGGTACAGGTCGAACAGTTCTTTTTCCACCTTCTTGATTACTTCACCCCGGCAGCCGTCCCCTTCTGCGGCGGCGATACATTCCGCCAGCATTTCCGGCTGCATATAATAGTACTTCAGGTAACTCACCGGTACCATTCCCAAGGATTTTAAGAAGACCGGATCATAGTGGATTTCCGGGATATTGGCCATGATCTCTTTGGCAGAGTCGGAGCAGATTTTATCGATGGCTTCCGCGGTCACATCGCGGCCGCGCACCAGGACTTTCTGTGCCCAGATCAGGTGGTTGATACCTACGAAATCGCAGAATACGTCATCCACGGGACAGTCAAACTTCTCCGCCATATCATTGATCATATTGATGGGACAGTTGCACAGACCGATCGCTTTGATGGAAGTGTGGTTTAATACGGCTTCCGTCAAAATGCCAGAGGGATTGGCGAAATTGATCAGCCAGGCGTTCGGGCACAATTCTTCCATATCGCGGCAAATGTCCAGGATGACAGGAATAGAGCGCAGGGCTTTGGCAAAACCGCCGGCGCCGGTGGTCTCCTGCCCGATTCTCTGATAGCGCAGGGGGATCCGTTCATCGCGGATACGGGCATCCAAAAGCCCTACCCGGAACTGTGTGGTGACAAAGTCAGCATCCTTTAATGCCTCCCGTCTGTCGGTGGTCGCGTGAATCTGTAAATCGGTGCCGTTCTTGGCAGCCATTCTCTGGGCAAGGGCAGTGACAATCTGTAATTTCTCAAGCCCGGCATCAATGTCCACCAGATAAATGTCCTTCACGGGCAGACTTGCAAGACGTTTGATGAAGCCTTCGATCAGTTCCGGTGTGTAGCTGGAACCTCCTCCGATAGTTGCGATTTTTAATCCTCTTTTGGTCATGATATGTCCTCCTTTTAAAATAAACATAAGTTCGATAGCTGGTTTCATGAAATGATTTATGCGGCTGCATTTATGGACAGCATATTTAGTCACCCCTAGAGTCTTAGTCGGGGTCTTTGACTGTGCTTAGCGGCAGGTATCCCGCAGGATCAGTTCCGCCTCATAAGTCCGGGTTTGTGCCTCCCTGCCGGGATTTGCAATGGCATCGAGCAAGAGCTCCACGCCGGCTTTTCCCATCTCATAGAGGGGCTGGCGCATGGTGGAAAGTCCCGGAAAGATAATATCCCTGGACTCGGGAATGTCATCGTCAAATCCGATGACAGCCAGGTCATTTGGAATGGATAGTCCGGCTTC
>CAYUKT010000260.1:0-3994 GCA_964445285.1 uncultured Bacteroides sp.
GGAAAAGGTGCGGATATGCAGTCTGATGAAGCAGCGGGGTATCTGAGCAGTCCGCTTGTCAACAACACAGAAGCTCACCATGATCTGGAGATTATTTTTTTAAACCCTTGTCCTGATCATGACCGGATTTCGGATGGGTACGGGGAACGCACCCATCCTGTCACGGGAGAGATCAAAAGACACAATGGAGTGGATATGGCGGCTAAAAAGGGAAGCGCTGTAGTGGCTGCGGCAGACGGCAGGGTTTATGAGACCGGATTCGATGCGGAGGATGGTAATTATGTGGTTCTCTGGCATGGGCAGAGCGGTCAGATGACTTATTATACACATTGTGAGGAAGTGTTGGTATCGAAGGACAATCCGGTTTCTGCGGGTGATAAAATAGCCACGGTCGGTTCGACCGGCCGATCGACAGGAAGCCATCTGCACTTTGCGGTCAGCTGCGGGGGAGAGTGGCAGGAACCGATCTGGGATAAGGAATAAAAGGGAACAAATAGTTTTTTTTGAAAGATACGCGATAAGATGCTTTCTTATTGCGTATTTTTGTGGTATTATAATATAGGATTCTAATGTTTAGCCATACAAACAGCGAAGAAGACAGGGGATAAGGATATACAATGAAATATAAAAAGATCAATGAAGCAACAGTACAATGCATTATTTCCGAAGATGACATGACGGAATACGGCCTTACATTGTCAGATATTTTTGAACGCAGTGAGAAAGGCGAGGAGTTTTTGCGGGACATCATCGAGCGGGCCCATGAGGAAGTCGGCTACCAGATCAACAACTCCAATATTGCCATGCAGATCACACCCTTGAAGGACAAAGGCCTGGTGGTGACCTTTACGGATGAGGGGCCGGCTGCTTTTAAGGAGATGTTGCAGCACTTAAAAGAGGTTCTGCAGGACGTGAGCGCGGAACTGTCCCATCAGGATGAGATGGCGCGGCAGACCCAGGCGGCAAATCAGGAATATGAGGAAAACTACAGGATATTTGTCTTTGCGACCATGCATCAGACCATGCAGTATGTGGCAACGATCCCGAGTACATATTCTGTAAAAAGCCATCTTTATAAGGAGGGTGGCGGTTATTATCTGGTGTTGGAAAAGAACCGTCTTTCCTATAAAGCATTTAATAAGATCAGTGCCCCGGCCATAGAATTTGGCAATTTGGTTGCCGCATCCAAGGAGCGTCTGCTGTTTTTGCAGGAGCACGGGGAGTGCCTGATTCAGGAGCGGGCAGTGAGTAAGCTGCGCAGGATTCACATGGCCGGAACAGGCAGAAAACAAAAATGATAAAAACATGGAACGTTGGAGATAATGCTGCCATGCCTGTTTATCACAGGGGTTGGCAGCACTTATCATGTAAAAGCAAATGTGCGGCTTAAGAGGACGGCAGTCTTCAAAGCACACATACAAAGAATGGAGAGAGTATGAGCAGCAGTAAAAAGAAAAACAACGAACAATTTGACCAATTCCTCGAAAAAGAGATTCTTACGCAGCATAAGTATGACAGTCTGTATGAGGAAAAGAAAGAGGAAGCCGGACAGGAAGGCATGCGCTATGAGGATGCCGGGATTGATGAAAGGATCCTGCGCGCTGTCAGGGAACTTGGATTTGAACATATGACACCAATCCAGGAACAGACGATACCGCTCTTTATGACAGGCCGGGATATCATCGGCCAGGCCCAGACAGGAACTGGTAAGACGGCGGCTTTCGGGATCCCGATCCTAGAGAAAATAGATCCGGAGAATAAATCCCTGCAGGCGGTGATCCTGTGTCCGACCAGGGAGCTTGCCATGCAGGCGGCGGAGGAACTGCGGAAATTCGCCAAATATATGAATGGCATTAAGGTGCTGCCGGTTTATGGCGGGCAGGATATTGTCAGGCAGATCAAGAATTTAAAATGCGGTGTACAGATCGTAGTGGGAACGCCGGGGAGGGTGATGGATCATATGCGCAGGCATACCCTCAAAATGGAACAGGTGCATACGGTGGTTCTGGATGAAGCGGATGAGATGTTAAACATGGGGTTCCGGGAAGATATCGAGACCATCTTAAAGGAGATGCCGCAGGAGCGGCAGACAGGGCTTTTTTCTGCGACCATGCCCAAACCCATACTGGATATCACTAAAACATATCAGAAAGATGCAGTTTATATCAAGATGACGCCGAAGGAAGTCACGATCCCGCTGATCAAACAGGCTTATTACCAGGTGCGTAAGCAGGATAAAGAGGAAGTGCTCTGTCGTCTGATTGACTACTATGACCCCAAGCGCGCGCTTATCTTCTGTAATACCAAGCGGATGGTGGATGAGCTGACTGAACATTTGAAAGCGAGAGGCTATGAGGTGGAAGGGCTTCATGGAGATTTGACGCAGGGACAGAGGGATACGGTGATGAACCTGTTCCGGGGTGGCAATACAAACATCCTGATCGCCACTGATGTGGCGGCCCGGGGCATTGATGTGAGTGATGTGGAGGCGGTCTTTAATTATGACGTGCCGGAGGATATTGAGTACTATGTACATCGGATCGGCAGGACCGGACGTGCCGGTAAGACGGGAAGATCCTTCACTCTGGTGGTGGGGAGAGAGGCCTACAAGATTCGGGATATTGAGCGTGTCTGTCACACGAAGATCAAGGAGCGCAAAGTGCCGAATGCGGCGGACATCACAGCCAGGAAGGCGGAGAAGATTTTAAAGGAAGCCATGGCCGTGATTGAGAAAGAGGATATCAGCAGGGCCACAGAATATATTCTGGACGCGGTGGCATTAGGGCAGTACAGTGCCACACAGATTGCGGCAGCCTTTATGAAGATGCGCCTTGGGGAAGAAATTGAAGATATTAAGGAGGAGAAGTTTTTCTTTGAGAAAAAAGTCCGGACGCCAGGACGCGGTGGTAAGGACAGTTATGGAAGTAAGGAAAGTCGCAGCGGCAGGGGCAGACGTGATGAAAGAAATGGCCGCGGCGGCAAAAGCAGCCGGGAATACCTTAGTGAGGGCGAGAAGAAGCAGAAGAAACCCTTCAAGGGCGGTGCCCTTGGCAGCATAAAAGCGAAAGATGTGAGGAAGGACGGCAGCTATGCAAGAAGGGACAGCGGCAGAAACAACCGCTATGGGTCGCTTCGCATCAAGACCAGATAAGTTTACAGTATCAATTCGTGTCCGTGGTCTTTGAGCCATTTGCGGTGGGTGCGGTAGTCGGGACAGACAGCTTCCACCGCCTGCCAGAAAGCGGCGGAGTGATCCATGTGGGTTAAGTGGCACAGTTCATGGACGACTACATAATCGAGGACAGCGGGCGGCGCCAGCATAAGCCGCCAGTTAAAAGAAAGGGTGCCTTTGGCGCTGCAGCTGCCCCAGCGGGTCTTCTGGTCGCGGATCGTGATGCGGTAGTATTCGCCGCCAGTAAGCGCCTGGAAATAGGCGGCCCTTTTGGGGAAATAGTCCCGGGCGGCCTCTATATATCTCTTTTCCAATGCAGTGCGCTGAATATCGCTTAAATCGGAGGAGGGCCGGCTTTTAGCCTTTTCCATCACTTCCAGATAATGGGTGATAATCCAGTGCTGTTTTTCCAGAAGAATATGACGGATCTCCTGCTCGGAAATACGAAGCGGCACCCGCAGCGTGAGTGTTCCATCGGGAGTGATGCTGATGCCGCAGGTTTTCCGGCGGCTGCGGATGACTGTATAGGGCAGATCGTAGAGTTTGCTCTGATATTTTATGCGGTAGCTGTTTTCCATAAGGCTAAGTTCCTGTATCCTGTGTCTGAATTTTTTAGGTTAATTATATTTAGGATGTATTATCAATTATATAACATATATTTCGAAAAAAGGCAAAGAATATGGGAATGTGCGAACTTTGTTTCAGGATAAAAGGCAGAAAAACAGGGTAAAGCAGGGAGAAAATAACCGGGATTTATGGACAAAATCCCATAAACTGTGCTAGTATGATGAGAGCGTATCATATGGATAAAGATAAATAAAA
>CAYUKT010000261.1:0-3964 GCA_964445285.1 uncultured Bacteroides sp.
GCTGCGGTGGCGGATTATCGTCCGGCCCAGACTGCCGATGAGAAGATGAAGAAAAAGGATGGGGAACTGACCATTGCGTTGGAGCGCACGGAGGATATTTTGGCTTATCTGGGCGCCCATAGAAGAGAAGGCCAGTT
The DNA here is from genome assembly GCA_964445285.1 of uncultured Bacteroides sp. GTDB lineage: Bacteria > Bacillota > Clostridia > Lachnospirales > Lachnospiraceae > UBA3282. The sequence continues at coordinate 138 of CAYUKT010000261.1, forward strand.
TATCTGTGGCTTTTCCATGGAGACGGAGCATATGCTGGAAAACTCCAGGGCCAAACTGGAAAAGAAAAATATCGATATGATCGTGGCCAATAATTTAAGACAGGAAGGGGCCGGCTTTGGCACGGACACCAATGTGGTGACCCTGCTCACAAAAGAAGAGACCTTGGAACTGCCTATACTCAGCAAGGAAGAGGTAGCGGACAGACTACTCACTTTTATTCTGGAGAAACAGGGAAAGAAGGCATTAAAATGATTCAGGATCTGACAGTGGGAGATTCGCAGAAGACACTGATCGGGTATACGGTACCCATGTTTATCAGTGTGGTTTTTCAGCAGCTGTATAATATTGCGGACAGTATGATCGCAGGTAAATTTGCGGGAGAGGACGCGCTGGCGGCGGTGGGAGCCTCCTATCCCATCACCATGATATTCATGGCGGTGGCGGTGGGAAGCAATATCGGCTGTTCGGTGGTCATCTCCCAGCTTTTTGGGGCCAAAGCCCATGAAAAGCTAAAGACGGCCGTATCTACTACGCTGATCACCGGGTTTGTGCTGGCGGCATTTCTGACTGTGGCCGGCCTTGTGACCACACCGGCGATGATGCGCATGATACAGACTCCGGAGAACATATTTGCGGACGGTGCTCTCTATTTAAAGATTTATATCGGCGGCTTTATCTTTTTATTTCTATATAATGTGACCACGGGTATGTTCAACTCCCTGGGGGATTCTAAGACGCCGTTGTATTTTCTGATTGGTTCGTCCGTGGGGAATATCGCTCTGGATATTCTCTTTGTGGCAGTGTTTAGGTGGGGCGTGGCCGGTGTGGCCTGGGCCACCTTTATTGCCCAGGGAGCGGCTTGTATTCTGGCGTTGATTTCTTTTGGTGTGCGGATGCGGGAGATTAAGACACAGGGACGCGCGGCAGTTTTTTCCTTATTGCTGTTAAAAAAGATCAGTATCATTGCGGTTCCCAGTATTTTACAGCAAAGTTTCGTGTCTGTGGGTAATATTTTTATACAAAGTCTGGTAAACTCTTATGGATCGGGTGTGATCGCTGGGTATTCTGCGGCGATAAAGCTCAATACCTTTATCATCACCGGATTTACAACGCTGGGAAATGGGGTGTCGGGCTTCACAGCCCAGAATCGCGGCGCCGGAAAACAGGAACGGATCAAAGACGGATTTACGGCGGGACTCAAGATGGCTGTCTGTGTGGCCGTGCCCTTTTTTGTGGCATATTTCTTCTTTGGAAGAGCGATGGTGCTTTTGTTTATGGATGATACGGGGAGTGACGCCCTGGTCACGGGTATTACCTTCCTGAAAATCGTGTCGCCGTTCTACTTCGTGATAGCTGTCAAATTGGTTGCCGATGGGATGCTTCGCGGCTCGGAACGGATGAAAGAGTTCATGGCATCTACTTTTACGGACCTGATTCTGCGCGTCATTCTGGCGTTTGTGTTTTCTGCCAGCCTGGGGTCTGTGGGCATCTGGCTTTCCTGGCCGGTGGGCTGGGGAATCGCTACCGTGATGTCCTGGGCATTCTGCCGGCGGGATCTTGGGAAGAAGGATAGAGTTCGAAGAGAGGGCACAACAGGAAAGTGAGGAAGTAATGAGAATTGGAATGGGGTATGACGTACACAGGATGGTGGAAGGGAGAAAGTGTATTATCGGCGGGGTGGAGATTCCTTATGAGAAAGGGCTTTTAGGGCATTCAGATGCGGACGTGCTGGTACATGCGGTGATGGATGCGCTTTTAGGGGCGGCGGCTTTAGGGGATATCGGAAAACATTTTCCGGACACGGACCCGACTTATGAGGGGATTTCCTCTATCAAACTGTTGGAGCATGTGGGAGCGCTTCTGGAAGAGAATTTGTTCCTGATTGAAAATATTGATGCCACGATTATTGCCCAGGCGCCGAAGATGCGTCCTCATATCGATATCATGCGGGCGAATATGGCGAAGGCCCTGGGAATCGATATCTCACAGGTCAATGTGAAGGCTACCACAGAGGAAGGACTCGGTTTTACCGGCAGCGGAGAGGGCATTTCCGCCCAGGCAATCTGTATGCTGGCAAGCCCCAGTGAGATTTACAGTGAGGATGTGCAGGCCCGCGGCTGCGAGGGATGTCCGGGATGCAGACGGACGGATGAGAAGTAAATGAAAGAGGGGAATGGTGAAAACTAGAATATTCAGCGTAGGGATTCTGCTTGCGGCGCTGGGGGTCATGATCGCTGTCGGCAGACAGATGGATGGAATGGAATCTGGAAAGAGACAGGAAAGTGACTGCGGTGCGGACGATCAGATAACAGCGAATGGTATAGTCGGTTATGAGACAGCTGTAGATGCACAAGAGCAGGAAGTGGCCGAAAGTACAGATGTTCAGCAAAGTACTGACGATGCCTGTATGGAAGAGCCCGAAGATACAGAGACCCCGGAGATTGAAAAAGACGGGAATTACTGGATGCTGAAGATGCAGGCTGAAGCCACCATAGATTATGGAGGAGAAACGGTTCCGGTCAAGTATAGCGATGAAGTGATCACTGTCGAGTATACGGACGACCTGTCTTTATTGGAATGTGCAGATGAGACAGATCATTATTATGCGTATCAGGACGGCAAGGTGTATTATCGGCAGTATCATGAGGATTCTTTCCAGGAAAGCGGCCTGTGGGCCAATTATGCTCCGGTGCCGGGGACAGAGAAAGAAATAGTCTGTATCGACCAGGCGGGTGTGAAGACAGAACTGTTTAAGGATGAAGGGTATGGGGAGTTCTATCTGCTTGGTGAAAGATTCTATATGAAGGAAGTCGGAAATGTATATTCCGTGGATATGTCCGGATGCGATCGGATCGATTATGGGCCGGGGGAGATTGTGGCAGTTGACGAAGTTGAACATATGATCGTGCTGGAACTGCATGATGAAGAGCTTCAAGCTGATTTTTATGTGCTGGACTATGATACCGGTGTGTGTAAGAGTCTGTCATCGCAGGGAACTGTCCGAGATGAGGCAGGAAGCCCTTTGGATTTTTGTGCTTATCAGGATGGATGCGTCTATTTGCAGAAATATAAGAATCCTGAAAGGACAACAGAACTTTATGCAGTGTCTATAGAAGGAGAGTGGGAAAAGATCATAACCCTGACGCCGGATGCAGAGCATTATTATGCGGACTATATTGTACATATGGAGATTTATGGAGACAGACTTTTCTTTACCTATGGCGGTTATGATGGATCAGAACATTGGTATCAAGGCGGCAGGATTACAACTGTGAAGAAAGATGGTTCTGATTACCGTTCGGTGAGGGGAATGTATGATGAGGCGGATTATTTCTATCTTTGTCAGAAGGGGGAAAGAACATTCGTGTTTTATCCCAATAATCATCTGGTTGCAGTGGACGCTGACGCTAATGATTACCAGCGTTATTATGTGACGGCATGGGATATTGATTCCGGGATTATGTATCCGGTTGAGATACCCTTTTCGGCCGTCTTTGCAGATGATTATTATATAGACTTTATAGAGAAGGCAAATAATGTCAGGGCCTTGCCGGACAGGACTGGCAGGATTGTGAAAGTGGTTGAACATTTGGATGATTTTATAGAAGTATTTCCGTATGGGGGAGAGGGGAAAAGTTTAGATCCCCGTTTTTCTTATTTCTATTATAAAGACGGGTATTTATATTTTGAGGCGGAGTATAGTGTATGGAGCAAGGAAGACTGCATCGGCTGGCGGGATGGTTACCGCAGGGTGCAGACACGGCTGTATCGCCTGAAACTGGGGGATGATGAGGCGCAGAAAGCGGAACTGTTGTATTCCTATTAA
>CAYUKT010000262.1:0-3957 GCA_964445285.1 uncultured Bacteroides sp.
TGCTCTCAGAAAAATTTAAAATCTGCAATCAGCAAAAACTTCATCTGCAAGATTAAATGATCTACTATTCCAGTTCGATCGTCCCCGGCGGCTTACTCGTCAGGTCATACAGCACCCGGTTCACGCCCTTCACCTCATTGATAATCCGATTCATAACCCCCTGCAACACCGCCCATGGAATCTCTGCGCTCTCCGCCGTCATAAAATCGATCGTCTTAACCGCCCGCAGCGCCACAGCATAATCATAAGTCCGCTCATCTCCCATGACACCCACACTGCGCATATTGGTAAGCGCCGCAAAATACTGGTTGATCTCCCGGTCAATCCCTGCTTTTGCAATCTCCTCGCGGTAGATCGCATCTGCATCCTGCACGATCCGTACCTTTTCTGCCGTCACTTCCCCGACTATCCGAACGCCCAGTCCCGGGCCCGGAAACGGCTGTCTATACACCAGATACTCCGGGATACCGAGTTCCAAACCGACTTTACGCACTTCATCCTTAAAAAGATCCCTAAGAGGTTCAATGATCTCTTTAAAATCCACATAATCGGGAAGCCCGCCTACATTGTGATGGGATTTGATAACCGCACTTTCGCCGCCCAGACCGCTCTCCACCACGTCAGGATAAATGGTGCCCTGTACAAGAAAATCCACAGCACCGATTTTTCTGGCTTCTTCCTCAAACACGCGGATAAACTCTTCCCCAATGATCTTTCTCTTCCGTTCCGGTTCTTCCACGCCAGCCAACTGTTGATAAAAACGTTCCTGCGCATTGACGCGTATAAAGTTCAGATCATAGTTCCCAGCCGGTCCAAAAACAGTCTCAACCTCATCCCCCTCGTTTTTGCGGAGAAGACCGTGGTCAACAAAAACACAGGTCAACTGACTGCCAATTGCCTTAGAGAGAAGCACCGCCGCCACGGAGGAATCCACACCGCCAGAAAGTGCACAAAGAACTTTGCCATCTCCCACTTTATTGCGAATAGCCTCAACAGACTGCTGTACAAAGGAATCCATCTTCCAGTCGCCTGTACAGCCGCACACCTGATAGACAAAGTTAGACAACATTTTCGTGCCCTCCACCGTATGAAGGACTTCCGGATGAAATTGGATCGCATATAAGTTTTTATCCGAATTCTGCGCTGCCGCCACGGGGCAGTCTGCCGTATGGGCACAGACTGTAAAGCCCGGCGCCGTCTTTGCAATATAGTCGTTATGGCTCATCCAACAGATTGTTCTGGGGGATACATTATGAAAAAGAGCACTATCATTATCCACCATGACTTCTATCTTACCATACTCTCTGACAGGCGCTTTCTCCACTTTGCCCCCCAGCACCTGCATCATGAGCTGTGCGCCATAACAAAGTCCAAGCACTGGAATCCCCATCTCAAAAAGCTGCGGAGAACAGGTCGCCGCCCCCGGTTCATAACAACTGTTAGGGCCGCCTGTCAGAATGATACCCTTAGGATTCATCTCCCGTATCTTCTCCAACTCTGTCTTATAAGAATAAATCTCACAATAAACATTGCATTCTCTGACGCGGCGCGCCACCAACTGATTATACTGTCCTCCAAAGTCAATCACTATGACGGTTTCTCTGCCCATGTTCTCAACCATGCCTTTCTCTCAGTCTGTAAATAGCTTATCCTGCCCATAAAGTATACTATTAACCCATAAGTATTTCAACCCTACTTCCCAGCCGCTTCCCTCTTACGCATAATCGTCTCCCATTTACCGCTGCGATAACGCAGGGTGTAGCATACTGCTCTGAATGTCCAGTCGATCGTCATGGCAATCCATATCCCCATCAGCCCCAGATGGAACACATAGCTGAAAATATATGCCGTAATGATGCGGAAAGTCCACATGGACAGAATCGCAATGATCATTGTCCACACCACATCTCCTGCTGCCCTCAGAGTATTGGGCAGGGAAAAAGACGGCACCCAGGAAATCATACACATGACCGCATGAAACCTGATAACCTGCAGCGCTAACGTAGTAGTCTCCGGCGTCAGATGATAAATTTTTAAGAAAAGTGGCGCTCCCACTATCATGATCACAGACACGCCGCTCATACACAGCCAGGTAAGGCGCATCATTTTTCTGGTATAATATCTGACCTGAGCAATTTCACCCGCTCCAATACACACACTGCTCACCGACAGAATCGCCATACCGATGGCCATTCCGGGAAGGATATTAAAGTTCGTGATAGTGCCGCAGACTGCATTGGCCGCAATGGCAGAAGTGCCAAAAGTGGAGACCAGACTTAAAAGCAGAATCTTCCCCAGCTGGAACAGGCTATTTTCCAGTCCATTGGGAATTCCAATAAAAAGAATCCTCTTAACCTGCGAAACATCCATGCGAAACGTGAGACGCCCCTTGAAATGAATGTCCCTTTTGTCATCAAGCAGTAATTTGAAAATGAGGACTGCCGACACCGTTCTCGCCACAAGTGTAGCAATTGCTGCCCCTGCGACTCCCATACCAAATCCAAAGATAAGGACTGCATTCCCCACCAGATTGATCAGGTTCATCAACAAGGAAATATACATGGTCGTACGCGAATTTCCCATGGCCCTGAACAGCGCGGCGCATCCGTTATAAAGCGCCAGCGGGCAGATAGAAAGCCCGGTAATGATCAGATATGTAGTCGCACTGCTCATCACCGCCTCTTCCACCTGCCCGAACACAGCCCGCAGAATAACCTTATGGGCACCCAGAAGCAGTATCGTTGTGGCAAAAGATGCATAGAGTAAAAAGAGCACCATCTGCCACGCTGACCTGCCTGCCTGTTCCTCATTTTTCTGTCCTAGGGCATGCCCCGCCACAACGGCACCGCCCGTAGCCAGTGCCGCAAAAATATTAATCACCAGGATATTGACGCTGTCTACCAAGGAAACACCTGACACTGCCGCCTCGCCCACACCGGAAATCATGACAGTGTCAAGCATTCCCACTAAAATAGCGAGAAGCTGCTCCATGATCAATGGCAGAATCAGTCTCCTTAGATCCGTGTTGCTGTATAATGTTCCCTGTGTCTCTTCTCTTGTAATCTCCCGTGTCTTCATCGTCACATTCCCTGTCAAAGAATTTATGTTTCTTATAAAGGATACTGAAAACATTCTATGCTCATTTGATGGGAATGTAAAGTTAGTTCATATGTTGATGCAGATATTTTTCTCTGGTTGCCAGGCCGCCACGGATATGCCGTTCTGATTTATTGACATCCAACACTTTTCTTGCTTCCGCTGCCAGACTTGGATTGAGCTGGGTGAGTCTATCGGTTACGTCTTTATGTACTGTGGACTTTGAAATCCCAAACTCCTTCGCCGTCTGCCGCACCGTAGCATTATTCTCAATAATATAATTGGCAATCTGAATTGCACGTTCCTCAATATAATCTTTCAAAAGGAAACCCCTCAGAACACTTTTTTACATTGTATGAAGTGTTGTGAGGGGTTATGACCGTATATTGACCAACATGCCAAATAAACTATATTCTGCATCAGACATTATATTGAAAGAATGCTTTGCAATTTCGATTTCTGTTATCATGGATACCTTTGCCAGCTTAGAAGAGAACAAAAATATTGTCCGTCTGCCAAGTATATAGCACTCTGTTACAGCTATTATTCTAAGACATCTCATTTTTCTCGATTCCAATTCTTATAATCAATAATCATAATAATCTCTTGAACCACTTGGCGCATTTCAAATTTAAAAATATTCATATCACTTCTTTTAGCCAAAAAACGTCTATTATGAGCACTTAAATCTCCATATTTTTTTACCGTCTTAATATATGCTTCAAGGTTCCTACTAACATTCCACTTATCTGCTGCAACAAACCTTGGAATTAATTCACTCAAAAACAGAAAGTTACCTTTATCATCTTTAATATTGTTATCAACACCATATCGTTCAAAGCATTCAATAATTAATGTTTC
>CAYUKT010000263.1:0-3128 GCA_964445285.1 uncultured Bacteroides sp.
CACCGATTTTGCCAGGTTTCTGGGCTTATCCACATCACATCCTTTGCCGACAGCCACATAATACCCGAACAGCTGCAGGGGAATGATCGCCAGGGAATTTGCAAAATATGGATTGGTCTCCGGTATATAGATCACATAGTCGGCCGCCTTTTCAATCGCCTTATTCTCCTCACAGGTCACCGCAAGCAGGAAGGCGCCCCTGGCTTTCACTTCCACCATGTTGCTGATGGTCTTCGCATAGAGCTCGGGCTGTGTGGAAACTGCCGCCACCAGCGTTCCTTCCTCAATCAGGGAAATGGTGCCGTGCTTTAGCTCTCCCGCTGCATAAGCCTCGGAATGAATATAGGAAATCTCTTTTAATTTCAGCGATCCCTCCAGGGAAATCGCATAATCGATCCCCCGGCCGATAAAGAACACATCTTTCGCACCTATATAGCGATTGGCAAACCGCTGTATCTTATTCTTATTATTTAACAGAAGTTCAATCTGATCCGGCAGGCATCGCAGGTCTGCGATAATGCCGGCATACGCCTGATCATCAATCTTGCCCCGCACCCTGCCCAGTTTGATCGCCAGCAGATAGAGCGCGATCAGCTGGGCGCTGTAAGCCTTGGTGGTGGCCACCGCGATCTCCGGGCCAGCCCAGGTATACATCACATTGTCCGCCTCCCTGGCAATGGAACTGCCCACCACATTGACGATGCCGAGCACCTTGAATCCTCTGGCTTTTGCTTCCCGGAGCGCCGCCAGGGTATCCGCCGTCTCACCGGACTGGCTGATAACGATCACCATGCCCCCTTCTTCCAGAATGGGATTGCGATACCGGAACTCCGATGCCAGGTCCACTTCCACCGGCACCCTGGCAAATCCCTCGATCACATATTTCCCCGTCACGCCCGCGTGATAAGCGGAGCCGCAGGCCACGATATGAATCTTATTGATCGCCCGCAGTTCGTCATCGGTCATATTTAGTTCCTCGATCACAATATCATTATCCTTCAATCGGGGCATTAAGGTGTCCGTCACAGTCTTGGGCTGTTCATACATCTCTTTTAACATGAAATGCTCATAACCGCCCTTTTCCGCAGCGCTGGCATCCCACTCGATGGTGACAGGCTCTTTCTGTATCTCCTCCTCATCCACCGTGTAAAAATGCATGTGATCCGCACGCAGCCGCACCACTTCCTGATTATCCACATAATATACTTTTCTGGTATACTTGAGGATGGCAGGTACGTCCGAAGCGATAAAACAGCCGTCTTTATTCTGCCCCACGATCAGGGGAGAGTCTTTCCGGGCTGCAAAGATCTGATCCGGGCAGTCCGCAAAAAGGATACCCAGAGCATAAGACCCCTCTACGCGGTGAAGCACCTTGGTGATCGCCTCCAGGGGATTGCCCTTATAATAATAATCCAGCAGGTGGGCCAACACTTCCGTATCTGTCTCCGATATGAATTTATATCCTTTGTCCGTCAGCATTTTGCGAAGCTGTATATAATTCTCGATGATACCGTTATGTACCACGGTGATGGTCTCATCCGCATTAAAATGGGGATGCGCATTGGTATTGCTGGGTACGCCGTGGGTCGCCCAACGGGTATGTCCGATACCACACAACCCCGGCATGGTCTCTCCGCCATGTGTCATATTCTCAAGTATTTTCAAACGTCCCACCGATTTCGTAATGTTAATCTTGCCATCATCATAAATCGCCATACCTGCCGAGTCATATCCGCGGTACTCTAATTTGGACAATCCGTCCAGTATAATGGGGGCTGCCTGTTTGGTCCCAATATAACCTACGATTCCACACATGTTAATGTCCTCCTGCTTTCCATCCCTCTGTCTTCGTTCTCACCTATCCTGTATCTGTCACGTATGCCCTTCAGCGCATCCAGTATTCCCTGTTGGAAGACATGGCCACCACAAGGCGCCTGGGCAGTCTGTGGTAATTCCTGCCCAGAAGATACCCCGCATACTTACATGCACTCTGGCACAGCACATGGGGAATCCTTCTTTTTAGTTTATTTCCCTTTAAATGGGAAATAAGCCCCTTTACCATGCGGATTCCCTCCGACTCCGAAGGGTATTTTTCAAACACCTCCGGATGATCCGCCTGCGACACTCCCAGGTCAAAATTCCGGTGGAACTGCTGTGCATTGGTATACTCATGGGAATGATAGACCTGCGCTTCGGCCGCATAGGCGATGGCATATCCTGCCTCCACCGCTTTGGCTGCATAGAGCATATCCTCATTAAATATCGTATGTTTTATAAAACCGCCCAGACTGTCAAAAATCTTCCTATCATATGCAGCGCAGACATTGGAACAGAAAAAGGTCTTAATGCCCAGTTCGGAAAGCCGGCTCTTATCCTTCATTCCGGATTCAGGCGGATAATTAAAGTTTCTCGTATACCGCTCTTCCTCACAGCTGTTCTCGTCCGCCAGCTGTCTGGCATAGGCCACCGCCACATTGTCCTGATGCAGTTTCTCAAGCAGCCGTTCCACCACATATGCATCGGCAGGCACCGCATCCTGCGTCATCATCACAAAATAATCAGCATCCGAATGTTTCACTCCCTGATTCCTGGTACGGCCGTGGTCATATTCCCTTTTGGACAGATGCCTCACTACTATATTATGATATTCTTTGGAAAAAGAAGTACCATAGAGCAGTCTGTCAAAATATTTCTGTTCTGTATTCATGACGATGATCCGGTTGATTGGTACACTCTGATGTGCCAGCTTGTCGATCAGTGCCAGAAACTTCCGGTCAGGCTTATAGGTGGGAATAATAATATCTACCCGATCCACGCGTTTTCCCTCCATCCGCTTTTTATGCTATAGAAAACCGTTCCGCTTATACCGAGTTTGCGAAGCAAATCTCGCAATCGAGCTTTGCTCGATTTTTTACGGGAAAAAGGGGCTTGCAATACAAGCCCCTCTGCTCTTATTATTACTTCAGATATCCGTTTGTATCCTCATATATCTTCTGACTGCATCGCTTCACAGTCTCTGATGGTTCGTAATCTGATGCGTCAAACAGGAACTCATGCAGCCATTTGACGTTGTCCTCCAGGTTTAGAGGAATGACACAGGATCCTTTCGATCCGATGGTTCCTACAGC
>CAYUKT010000263.1:3138-3938 GCA_964445285.1 uncultured Bacteroides sp.
GGTTCTCTTCCCGAGGGAACCCAGCCTGATCGGAAATATAGTAAGTGCCTACATCGCCCAGCATATCCACAATCTCCGACAGATCCAAGGATGTGTATACTTCACTGAACACAGCGTCCGCCGTACTTGTCAACTGCGTCAGCGATGCCTGCTTGGCCTGATCCGCCACTGCCATGAGCACCTCTCTCTGCCTCTCGGCACGTTTAAAGTCATCTCCCGCCGTATAACGGATACGGCAGTAACCTGTGGCCTGTAAACCATCTAACAGCTGACGCCCCGTCTGCTCTACCGGCGTGTAGGATCTCTTTAAGTCCTCCGCAATACAGAGCTGATAATTGTTCAGGTGGCTGATCTCCGAACTGTCCACATCGATATATACGCCGCCCAGCGCATCAATGGTATCTGTCAGCCCGGCAAAACCTACGGTGACAAAATCCGTAATATTCATATCCAGGTTCATGTTAAGCATATTGATCGCCTGCTCGGGGCCGCCTTTCGCGTAAGCCGCATTACATTTATTATAAGAATCATTGCTCAGATTCAGATACGTATCACGATACACGGAAACCAGCTTACATTCTCCCGTATCCTGATTGATGGAGGCGATCATGATCGTATCGCTTCGCGTATTCTTGGTCAAGGCGCCCGTGGTGGAATCCACACCGAAGAGAGCAATGTTCCGATAGCCCTTCATGGTCGTCTCCTGGGCCTGTTCTACAGTATCATTGATGATGATCTTCTCATCATTAAGCTCAACTTTACCGCTTCCTGTTCCCTTCATAACACCGTAGAGAACAACT
>CAYUKT010000264.1:0-3924 GCA_964445285.1 uncultured Bacteroides sp.
AAGGATATTTTTGCAGACTAGTGTAAAGTGGGTGTATACATATGGATATAGCTTCGATTCTTGGATTGGTATTGTGTATGGTATTAGTTATTTTTGGTATCGTGTTCGATAAGGACGCGGGTATCGTAGTTACCAATCTGTTTAGCTTTGTAGATGTTCCGTCCATACTGATTACTTTTGGAGGTTCTTTCAGTTGTATTCTTGCCAGCTATACGCTGCCAAATTATCTCGCCGGACTTAAGAGTATCAAGTTGATCTTTAAAATGTCGGCGATGAATGTTCCCGATGTGATTGCAAAGATTATAGAGTTATCCAATGTGGCTCGTAAAGAAGGTCTGCTCTCCCTGGAGGAAGCGGCCAGCGACATCGATGATGAGTTTTTGAAAAAAGGCATCCTTCTGATCGTTGACGGTACGGACCCTGAATTGGTGCGTGCCATTATGGAGACGGAGCTTGTCAGCGTGGAAGGCAGACATAAAGATAAGATTGGATTCTGGGAAAACCTGGGTGCGATGGGTCCTGCCTGGGGTATGATCGGTACGTTGATCGGTCTGATCAACATGTTGAAGAAGATGGATGATCCGTCCGCTATTGGTCCCTCCATGGCAGTCGCATTGATCACCACTTTGTATGGTTCGATCCTTGCGAACTGGATTTGTGCGCCTGTGGCCAGTAAGTTGAAATCCAAGAATGCGGATGAGATGATGGTCAAAGAGATAGAAATAGAAGGTCTTTTGTCCATTCAGGCAGGTGAGAACCCTCGTGTGATTGAGGAGAAGTTAAAGTCCTTCCTGGCGCCTGCTGAGAGAGGGTCTTCGGAGGAAGAAGGCGGAGGTGAAATGAATGGCTAACAGAAAACCAGACGAGCCGCCGAAAGGCGCCCCTGCGTGGCAGTCTACGTTTGCGGATCTGATGAATCTGTTGCTTTGCTTCTTCGTGCTGCTGTTCTCCATGTCCACTGTGGATGCGGAGAAGTGGGAAAAGGTGGTGGCGTCATTTAACCAGACTTTTTCCGTATTTACCGCGGGTGCTACGGCGATCGGCGATGGTATTCTGATCAGTAACGGGGTTAGCCAGCTTAATGAGCTGGATGAATATATTAACAGTACAGGTAAGATGGATGAGGGCGAGATCGTTTCTGAGGATGTGGCCAATGCACAGGCTCAGATGGAGGCGGCCCAGCTGGAAGAGTCCGAGGAGCTTGCCGAGATGGTTCAGGAGGCTGTCAATGAAAATGATATGAACGAGATGATAGATGTCGAGTTCACATCTCAATATGTGCAGCTTACCTTAAAGGGGGCGCTCCTTTTCGATTCGGGAAGCACCTTGTTAAAGGATGAGGCGAAACCGGTATTGGATCAGGTGGGGGTAATCCTGGAACGGTATGCGGACGGCACCATCGAGATAGAAGGCCATACGGATAATGTGCCGATGTCGGGGGCGAAGTACTCTAACAATGACGAGTTGAGTTCCGGTCGTGCTTTGTCAGTGTTTAATTATCTGTTAGATGTCACAAGTTTAAATCCGGCCAATATCAAACATGCTGGCAGGGGAGAGTATCTTCCGGTTGCAGATAATTCCACCGCGGAAGGCAGAGCTAAGAACAGGCGCGTAGAGATTAAGATATATAACGCGTTGAGTTCTTATTAAGGAGAGGTTTGTAAGTTTACAGAAGTAATCTTCTTTACGAAAGTAGACTTCAGATAGATAGGTATAAGGTGAGTAAAAGGAGAATGGTACGGCTATGAAGAAAAATCTGATTTCCATTATTATTCTGGCGCTGTTGATTGTAAACATAGTATTGACAGCCATAATGATGTTCAGTGTGACGGGAGCTTCTAAGAAAACCGCTGCCCTAGTGGATAATATTGCCACCGCTATGGATCTGGAACTGGTTTCCAGTCAGGAAGAAGAAGTTGCAGAGCCGGTTTCGATGGCGGATACGGAGACTTATTCTTTCGCAGAGCCCATGACAATTCCGCTTAAGAAGGGTGAGGGAGATGATAAGGATCATTATTGTATTGTTTCCATTACGCTGGCTATCAATATGAAAGCGGACGGTTACAAGGATTATGGTTCCGATCTCAGTAAGCATGAAGGCCTGATCAAGGATGAGATTAACAGTGTTTTCGCTAGCTATACGGCGGAAGAAGCAAGGAACAATCAGGAGCAGATCAAGCAGGAGATCCTTGAGAGGATTCAGACCATGTTTGACTCCGACTTTATCTATAATGTGTCATTCGGTGACATCATGTTTGGATAGTATTTAAAATAAATAAGTACCACAGGAGGTGAACTTTTCGTGGGTGAGGTACTATCACAAAGTGAGATTGATAATCTGCTTGCCGCGCTGAGCAGTGGTGAACTAGATGCAGATGACATGAATGACGCCAATGATAAACAGGTAAAGAATTATGATTTCAAGCGTCCTACAAAGTTCTCCAAAGAGCATCTGCGAACATTGGAAATTATATATGAACATTATGGACGGCTGCTTTCCACGAGCCTGCCGGTATATCTGAGAAAGAATGTGCAGGTATCTGTGGCGAGTTCCGAGACGGTCATCTTCTCGGAGTTTAGCAACGCCCTTTCAAATCCGGTTATCTTAGGTATCGTGAATTTTCAGCCTCTTGGCGGTACGATATTGATAGAACTGGCGGCCCAGCTTGGATTTGCAATGATAGACAGGATGCTGGGCGGTGCGGGTGATCCGCTGGAAAAGAACCGGGATTATACAGAAATAGAGATGACGATCATAGAGAAGATGATGGTGGTATGTATGCAGCTGATGCGGGAACCATGGAGGAACGTGGTAGACATCAATCCCATGATGGAGAGGATTGAGACGAATTCCCAGTTTGCACAGATTATTGCACCGAATGATATGATCGCGATTGTGACATTAAATGTAAAGATAGGCGAAGTCGAAGGATTCATGAACATATGTCTCCCTTTTTTCACATTGGAGAGTGTCATGGATAAACTCAATACGAAGTTCTGGTATGCTAATATGCAGCAGCAGAACGAGGAAGATTTCGAAGAGTATATCGGAGCTCTGATCAAGAGAGTGGATGTTCCGGTCAAGGCAGTGCTTGGCAAGACCAGTATATCGGTCACCGATTTTGTCAATCTGCAGGTCGGAGATATCATACGATTAGATACCGAAGTGGAGCAGGATCTTAAGGTGTATGTGGGCAATATCAAGAAGTTTACAGCATTGCCCGGTACCAGCAAAGATAGAAATGCTGTCAGAGTCACATCGGTAATCAGAGAGGGGGAGTAGAAGCATGGACGGAATGTTATCACAAGATGAAATAAATGCGCTTCTGACCGGCATGGATGCACCAGCTGATGACGGCGCTGCGATGGAAGATACATCGGCGGCGGATGAATTGATGCCGGATGAAAGTCTTCTTACGGATTATGAAAAAGACGCCGTTGGCGAAGTGGCCAATATCAGTATGGGATCATCGGCCACCACATTGTTTTCCATCGTAAACCGTAAGGTCAATATCACTACGCCGACCGTTTCGATGGCGGTATGGAAGAACGTACTGGATGAATATGAAAAGCCGTGTGTGTTTATCCAGATCAAATATACACAGGGTCTGGACGGTTCCAATATTCTGGTATTAAAAGAGCATGATGTAAAGGTCATCACCGACCTGATGATGGGTGGTGACGGAAGCAATACGGATGGAGAGCTGGGAGAACTGCATTTGAGTGCGATCTCAGAGGCGATGAACCAGATGATGGGATCATCGGCTACATCTCTTTCCACGATGCTTGGCAAGATGATTGATATCAGTCCCCCGGAGGCAAGTCTGGTAGACTTGACAGCTTTTAAATCCGGCGGTGATATCGCACCATTCCTGGAAGGGACCTTTGTAAAGATTGCTTTCCGGATGCAGATCGATGATTTGG
>CAYUKT010000265.1:0-3920 GCA_964445285.1 uncultured Bacteroides sp.
GCCGACAGGATGCTTAAGATATATCATGACGATCTGCCCCATGGCCTGACGGAAGTGTTTGGCATGACTTATGACCAGTTTACTGATGCAGTCAATGTTGGGCTGAAAAATCTTGCTTTCCCGCTGTCAGACGAAACCCGCAGGCAACACAATGGCAGCACCACAAATACCACTGCCAGGCAGGAACATCCCATCCTTTCGGACACAGTCCACCACTGGATGGAACTGCTCCTTCCCGATACCGCACAGACACTTGCGAAATATGACCATCCTCACTGGGGTGAATACGCCGCTGTCACCTGTAATCACTATGGCAATGGCTACGCCGTATATCTGGGCTGTTATATCGATTCTCCAGTCCTGAAAGACCTGCTTCGCCATATCTGTGCCAAAGCGAATGTGGCACTGCCCCAAGAACAATACCCCGTTATTCTTAAACGGGGCATCAATGACTTGGGCAAAGAGATTATATACTATTTCAATTATTCGGAGGAGGCGCAGACAGTCACCTATCATGGCGCAGATGCAAGGATTTTGCTGTGCGGGGATTCCTGCACTGACAACAACGGCAGCTCTGCGGAATGTGAGCAAAACGATACTCTCAGGGACACAGCACTTGTTAAAGAAGGACAGATGCTGCATTTAAGGTGTTGGGATTTTATTGTTTTAGAATCTATGTAATATTCATTTGGGTATTCTATCAAGCTGCTCCGCACTCAGCACCCTCGGCCCGCCAAGCTGTGTCGTCCGGTAGAGAAGTTCCGCATAAAACTCTACCGACTCCATCTTCATGTAGGCGGTAAGGAGGTCACTTGCCCAGGTGAGGGCACCGTGGCTTTCCAAAAGGACCGCCTCATACTCCGCCAGATACGGCTCAATAGAGTCGGGTATCTCCACCGTGGAGGGCGTCCCATAAGGCGCCAATGGCACTTTACCGAAATTTACGATCACCTCCGGCATAATGGGTTCTTCCAAGCCTTTTCCCATCACCGCAAAACTGGTGGCAAAAATGGGATGGGCATGCACTACTGCTCCTACATCCGGACGCTTCTGATAGACCCGCAGATGCATCTTCACTTCGGAAGAGGGCCTGATTCCTGTGTCCTTCCCGATCAGATTTCCGCTAAGATCTATCCTGCACATCTGCTCCGGTTTCATAAAACCTTTGGATACCCCCGTAGGTGTACACAGAATCTCATTCTCTCCCAAACGCACCGATATATTGCCATCATTGGCCGCCACCATGCGGCGCGCATACATTCTTCTGCCAATCTCACAAATCTGCTGTCTGCACTCTGCTTCCTTTAACATGCTTCTCTTCTTTCCTCCCTGCATACACGATCTTGATAACGGTTTCCGACAATGGAAAGCCTCTCTTTATTCTATCTGATACAGATACCAATCATCCAGCGTCCCCCAGCCTTTGGCGGCACAGCTTACAGATGCACCCACTTTCAGGGCTCCATCCTCACCCACCTGCACCTTCACCGCAGGATTCTGCCAGTTGCACCAGCCGTTCACAGCGGTCTTCTCGGTAATCTGTTCCTGTCCATTGTCCGCGTATATATACAGATCGGCATCCTCGCCCGCATCGCCGCCCTGCAGATACAGGCCAAATTCATAAATCCCCGGTGCAAGACCTGTCACTTCCTGCTCTACCGTAAAGGCTACCGCGTCATTTGACCAAAAATGCAGGGCAAAATCCCCACTGTGGGCATCCGCCGCCTTATCCTGATAATCTGTGCCGTTTCCGGTAATCTTCCACATGGATTTATCCGCTTCCTCAAAACTGGCATTTTCCAGAAGGTTCCTGTAGCTTACCGTAACATGTGCCACAAAATGCCAGGGATAACTGCTGTCTGCCAGAATCTCAAAGGCTTCCCTGGCAAGATTTTCATCTTCCATCTCTGTCACAAAACTGCCTGTCACCTCATATTCTCCACCCACAGAGGTATCAATAGCCGCCAGCTGTTCCACATTCCAATCCACCGGAAACTGTGTAACGCTTCTGTCATTGTAATATACATCCGCCACCTCCGGCATCTGAAGCTTCCCGCCAAGGGGAACATTGACTTCCACCATGGGAATACTCTCCACCCGCCGTTCCACCAGTGTGCCGCACTGCAGATATTTGAAGACTTTCAGTGATTCCAACGGTTGACCATTATAGTCAAACAGCGCCTGGTTATCCCAGGAAGAGCCGCCATAATATACCCCCGCATCCTTTGGGTCATAGCCGGCCGCATAAGAAGAAGCCCAGCCGGAACCTTTCTCTTCCCAGGCCTGCCTGTTGGCTGCAAGTACGGACTCCGCATCTGCCGCTGATTCTTCCCAGACATGCACCGGAATCCAGGCCGGTTCCCAATAAAAAAGGCCCAGCCCTGGTTCGCCTACCGCAGCCACTGCGGCGCAGACATCCCGCACCTCGTTGGCCTGTCCCTGCACGGTGGCGGCATACGCCGGCAGAATATCCACTTCTCCGATACTGTTGGCACTGCCGTCCCCGTCTCCCGGCGTATAGGGATAGGAATTTTCCGCCACCAGAACTTTTTTATCATAGGATTCCGCCACCAGCCGCAGCGTCTCCGTCAGATTCTCCAGCGTCCCATGCCAGAAAGGATAATAGGACACTGCAAAGATATCATAGTCTATCTCCTTATCTTCCAGCTTCTGTGCCAGCGCAAGCGTCCCTTCCTGATCCGACACATCCGTAAAATGAACGGCAATCTGTATCCGCTTTCCCTTCTCCGCGGCCACTTCCCTGACTGCCCGCGAACCCGCCTGCAAAAGCTGTCTGCGCTTCGTCCAGTCCGTTTCCCCGGCAATGCCGTTATTGATCTCATTGCCAATCTGCACCATGCCCACATCTGCCCCGGCATCCAGAATCTCTGTCAGGCTCTGTGCCGTAAACGCATAAAGCGCCTCCGATTTGTCCTCTATGGCCATGCCCTCCCAGGCTTTGGGGCACATCTGCTTGGCAGGATCCGCCCAGAAATCGGAATAATGATAGTCCACACACAGTTTCATATGATACTGCGCCGCCCGTCTGCCAATCTCGGCCGCCTTGGCCGTGTCATTATTGCCGCCGCCGTAACCATTGCCATTCTCATCATAGGGATCGTTCCATACCCGCACCCGGATATAATTCACGCCATTCTCCGCAAGCGTCTTAAAGATATCCTGCTCCTGACCGTCCTCATTATAATAGACAACGCCGCTCTCTTCCTGCACCAACACGCTGGAAATATCCACGCCCCGGATGAAGTCTTCCCGCAGTCCTTCGATTGGTTCTATGTAAACGCCGGCCTTCTCCGGCTGTTCAGGAAGAAGGTAGCAATCGCTGTTGATGTTACTTTCTTCCCCATTATCACTTCCAACGCCGGCTTCCTGGCCCTGTTCTCCTGCCTTATTTCCGCCAGATGCTTCCTGATCCTGCTCTCCCACCTTATCTCCACCGGCTGCTTCCTGTTCCATCCCCGGCTGCACCGACTCCCCAGAACCGCACCCGGAAAGCATCGGCACCAGGAATGTCATCGACAAAACCACCGCCGCCACGCGGCTGTGCATATATGTTTTCTCCAAAAAATCTCTATACCGTCTCATCTATTCCACACCCCTTCTCTTCACCCAATATCCATCATAAGCCTTATGATCCTGGGATCCAATCAGACATTCCCCTGAAAGTTCATATCCAGCCGCTTCCAAAGCAGCCCTTCTGTCAACCGCGTAGATTGGCGCTTTGGTAGCAGTCATCGAACAATGGAACAGATCAAAAGCCGGTTCTGTAATGATCGACAAGATGGAAACGATGTCCCGGGTGTTCTCATGATCGATTCTCAGATCCAGTCGCAGCAATCCACAGTCATTAAAATAATCCTCCGCCCTGCGGTTAAACAATTCTATCGTTCCCACTGCCGCCT
>CAYUKT010000266.1:0-1561 GCA_964445285.1 uncultured Bacteroides sp.
TCATCACAAAGGCGATCAACAACAGGAAACGCCCTTCCGGTGACGCAGGAGAAACCTGTAAGATGCCGCCTGCCGTGAAAGTCAGGGTATCACAGTTACGATAAAGAAAATAAATGCCGAACAGGGACGCATAGGCGCCGCACAGAGAGTAAAACAAATATTTTAATCCTGCCATGATCGCTTCCTTAGTACCTGTGTGCAATACCAGGGGAAGCGAGGAAAGCGTCAGCAATTCAAAGAACAGATAGAAGGTGATCAGATTCCCGGCAAAGCAGAGCGCGTTTAATACACCAAACACCATCAGGTAAAAACCATAATAACGCTTTTCCTTCTGTTCATGTTTCATATAAGCAAAAGCAAAAAAGCCGGCACAGACAAAGACGATCACTGTCAGAAGCGAAAAGAGCACGCTCACTTCATCAATCCGAAAATAAATTGGTAGAGTTTCAGTCAGATAAAACAGGGTAAGTCCCTGCTTTGCTAAGATCAGTACGCTGATCACCAGTGCAGCGGTGATGACAAGACAGGTTCCCGTGACTGCTGTGAGCAGCTTTCTCTCCGGCTCTTTTCGATGGACCAGAAGACAGAACCCGGCGAGAATTGGAAAGAGTATGGGTAAAAGAATCAGATACATGTCATCACCTCCTTATGCAAACATGGCAAGTCCCTGCTCGATCATGTTCACGATCGGCTGGGAGTTGACGCCCAGGATTATATTTAGTGCAACGAAAAATACCAGCACTATCGCATGGACCTTCATATCTTTAAAGGTAATACAAGGATACGAGGTATCGCCTGTTGTGGCATAGATACGGATCACAGTCTTCATAAAATAGATGGCGTTTAAGACCGTACTAATGCCTAACACGATCAGGGTGGCCAGCATCTTGCCCTCCACCTGCACGGCAGCCTGGGCAAACAGCAGTTTACTGATAAAACCCGAGAACAGGGGCACACCCACCATCGACAGGGAGCCGGCAGTGAAAGCCACACCCGCTGATTTGTTGCGGTATCCGGCCCCTGTCAGGTCGATAAACTTGCGGCTGCCGCCGGACACTTCCGTCAGACCGATAGCGGCGATAAACAGCAGGGATTTGGTGGCTGCATGAGAGAGGATATGGAAGACGCTGGCCACCATACCGGCCTGTGTGCCCATGCCAAAACCCATATAGATATAGCCAATCTGCGCCACGGAGGAATAAGCGATCATCCGGCGGATGTCATTTTCCTTGATGGCACTCAGAGAGCCGAAGATCATGCCCATCAGTCCGAAGACGAACAACACGTCAATGATCCTAGTATTGTTAAAAATATCAAAACCGATGACGCGGTAGATGATTTTGATCAATAGGAAAATATATCCTTTGGATACTAGGCTGGACAGGATTGCCGCCGAAGATACTGTGGAGTATCCATAGGCGTCCGGCAGCCAGGCATGAAAGGGAAACAGAGCGCTCTTGATACACAGGCCTATGCACATCAAAGCCACGGAGACGATCAGGGGAATCTGATATTCTCCGTTTTGTATCAGGAGAGCCACCGACTCTTTGATATTGCTCAT
>CAYUKT010000266.1:1661-3915 GCA_964445285.1 uncultured Bacteroides sp.
TCTGATATTCTCCGTTTTGTATCAGGAGAGCCACCGACTCTTTGATATTGCTCATCAAAAGATGTCCGGTCAGATCATACATGATACACAGACCAAACAGGAAAAGACCCGAACCCAGCAGACTCATGATCATATAACGCACAGCGGCCTCGATCGTGCGTCCTACCTGGCGGATCATGATAAGGCCGCAGGCGGAGATCGTGTTGATCTCCACGAAAACATAAGCCGTGAACATATCATTGGTGTAAACCAGCGCCAGCAGCGAACTCAAGAGCAGGTTGATCAGGATATAGTACAGGTTATGCTTGCTCTCTTCCACCTCATCAAAGAGCTTGTGTGCACCGCCGGCCATGGATAAGTACATGATGATACAGAAAAACAATGCCATACCCGCTTCCAGGATACCGGCCCGGATCTCATTGCCCCAGGGAGCCGGAAAGTGTCCCATCCAGTAGACGAAACTTTCTCCTGTACCCAGCAGATATAGAAGCAGTATCCCGGACATGATGCCCACTGCCGCGATGACTATCCGATTTACCGTTTTGGCGGCTTTTCCGGGAAGCACAGAACATATGGTACCCGAAAAGAGACTTATCAGGATGGAAAAAAACGGAAAGTTACAGACAAAATCCATTTATCTTCCCTCCTTTTTCAATTGTGCAGCAATCTCATCCAGATCCAGTGAATGGTATCTGATATAGAGACGTATGGTCAGGGACAGCATGAGCGCTGATACCGATACCGACACCACGATACCGGTCAGCACCAGGCCGCTGGGAATCGGGTTGATATAGGCTTCCACACTGGTCACGCCATCTGTGACGATAGGCGCAGTCCTGCCCGCAATGTATCCTTTTTCTGCCAGAAAGAGATAGATTGCACTGTCCATGATATTTAAGCCGATGATCTTTTTGATCAGGTTGGTCTGCAGGAGGAGATTGGTGAAGCCGATACAGAATAAGATCGCGGCCACAGCCTCCCCATAATTTATCCAAAGATTCGGGCCCATCTTAAAATCCTCCTTTGCGGAACATAGCATAAAAAGCATACATTGTGCAGGCTACCACCAGTCCCACTGCGATATTGAGGGGCAGGATCAGACCGCTTGAGAGAATTGCGCCGGGCGTCCCCTTAGGGATGATGCTGTGCAGATGGTTGGCGCCTGTGTAAAAGGAATAGCTTTTGGCCAGGCAATAAAAAGAGAGGGAAAAGAAACAGATCCATTTATAAGTCTTCTCCGTAAAGAACCGCTCCGTCTTGCTGAAACCAAAGGCGTTCAGGTATAATATCAGCCCCGCGCCGAGGACAGCGCCGCCGGAAAACCCGCCGCCTGGGCCGAGATGTCCGTTTAATATGATATAAATACCAAAGATGATAATGATCGGTACCAGAAAAGCAGCCACCATCTGTAAGATAGCATCATTTTTGGGTTCATAGATACGGTCATTGGGGTTCATATCCTTGGTCAGGGGATTGAGTTCCCCTTTCTTGTTCCTGTCCAGACGAAGCATGATCAAAACCGTGATGGTAGCCACAAAAAGGACATGGGATTCCCCCAGAGTGTCAAAAGCCCTGTAATCCAAGATCATGCCGGCCACGATATTCACAGCGCCGGTTTCTTCCAGCCCGCTTTCTATATAACGGGCGGCCACTTCATTGTTGACAGGTTTTGTGGCTGCGCCGGTGGCAGGCAGATAAGAGATGGTCACTAAAAGAAGCGCCATCAGGAACAGACAGAAAAGAATACTCGTGGCCTGGTACAGGCGATGAAAAAGTTTTAGCTCTCTGTTGTGTTCCATATCATAAACTTTATCCAGAATGGCATCGTGTTCCTTCTCGTGACGAAGCTGAAATTCCGGATCGACTTCATATTCCTTCTGCGGTTTCATCTCCACATTTCCCAGATAAGGATCCTTTTCCCCCTGAAGCCAGCTGAAAAAATGAAAGGCAAATGTTTTATGATATTCCTCTGTGGGTTTTCTCTTACTCATCTTTTCCTCCAATCTCAGGCGTATTACGCTGGGCAGCTTTCTGCTCCCCAGCCTTTTCGGCCACATTTATGGCATGTATTTTCTTGAGCGTCACAAAAAACAGGACGCTGGTAATCCCTGCGCCGACTGCCGCTTCCGTGATGGCGAGATCCGGGGATTCCAGGCAAATCCATAATAAGGACATGACCAGACTGAAGGACATATAGATCAGGACGGAGTTCAGCAGATTTTTGGAAAAACTGACGGAGATCGCACAAATGATC
>CAYUKT010000267.1:0-3902 GCA_964445285.1 uncultured Bacteroides sp.
GGGTGATTGAGAAGCTGATCGAGGCGGGGATTGCCAGCGGCGAGTTTTACTGCGAGGATCCCAAGGGAGCGGCGGCCAACATCATGTATGTGCTGGAGGGTATGAAGATTGACGCCCAGACTTTTGGCATCACGGAGAAGATGGTGGATGCCCAGTTATTGTATATCATGCAGGGGCTGATCATAGAGGACTGATGTTACATAAATGATAAGCAGAATGCGAATGAATAGGAACTGACGGTGGATAAATGCTTCGGAAAGATTTTCGAGGCATTTTGTTTGCCGTTGTACGGGCGGTAATTCGATTCATTGCCGTGGAAGGCCATACCGGCGGTAAGCCGTGTTGGCAGGAAGGATTGATATGTTAGAGAAAGTATTTTCGGCACAGCTGCCGGTGGGAGAGGATCTGATCATTTATAAGAACAGGATTGCCGGTGAGAATCCTGTGGGCAGAATCGCCATTGCATCAGGAACCCATGGAGATGAATTGGAAGGACAGTATGTCTGCTATGAGATGATCAGGAGACTGGAAGAGCATCCGGAATACCTGCGGGGAATTGTGGATATTTATCCGCAGCTGAATCCGCTGGGTATCGATATGGCCAGGCGCAATGTGCCGAAGATGGAGATGGATATGAACCGGATTTTTCCGGGCAGTATGGATGGGACGGTGATGGAGCGGGCGGCGGCTTCTGTGGTAGAGGACATCACCGGAGCGGATGTCTGCATTGATGTCCATGCATCTGACATGTATGTCAGGGAAATCCCGCAGGTGCGTGTGAGTGCAGAATTTGCCCAGAAACTGTTGCCTTTTGCGAAACTTCTAAATGCGGATATGATCTGGCTGAACGCCACAGCCACGGTGCATGAGTCCACACTGGCTCACTCTATGAACATGCTGGGGGTTCCCACCCTGGTGATGGAAATGGGACTGGGGCTTCGGATTACCAGGATTTATGGAGATCAGGTAGTGGACGGTATCTTTTATCTGATGCGGGAGATGGGATTGTGGACCGGACCGGTCAGTCCAGTGAGGGAACCTGTGATATCCAGCGATGGGGAAGTGGAATTTATCCGGGCGGAGCATGCGGGCATTTTCCTGCCAAATATCGCGCATAAACATTATCTGCAAGAGGGGGAGAAGATTGGGGATATCGTGGATGTATTGACCGGTAAAGTCGTACAGGAGATTGTGGCGAAGAAGGGCGGGGTGGTCTTTACCCTGCGGGAATATCCCTTTGTCTATGAAGGGTCTTTGATTGCGCGGATATTGGAGCAGGATACACAAAATGAGATTTGTTAGGAATGGAGAACAGCATGTATATAGAGGAAATCTATCGGGTGGAAGCGCCTTATAGGGAAGATATGGTGGTGAAAGGATACCGCTTTGGCAAGGGGAATAAGGCGGCCTGTATTTTAGGTCCCATGCGGGGCAGCGAGATACAACAGCTTTATATCTGCTCTCAGTTGGTGCGGGTGTTAAAGGAATTGGAGGGCAACGGCTGTATCAGTGCCGGCAAGGAGGTCATGGTGATTCCGGTGGTCAATAACTATGCCATGAACGTGGGCAAACGATACTGGGGCGTGGAAGATGTGGACATCAACCGTAAGTTTCCGGGAAGCAGTTATGGGGAGGCGGCGGCCAGGATTGCCGGCGGTGTCTTTGAGGCCATCAAGGATTACAGTTATGGGATCCAGTTGGCGAGTTTTTATATGACAGGAGAGTTTGTGCCCCATGTGCGCATGATGGAGACCGGTTATCAGAATACTTCCCTGGCCAATCTTTTTGGCCTGCCTTATGTGGCGGTCAGGAAGCCCGCACCCATCGACACGCGGACGCTCAACTATAACTGGCAGGATGAGATGACGGCCGCTTTTTCCCTGTATACGAATAAAAATACGGAAATTGACGAAGAAAGCGCCGGTCAGGCGGTCGCGGCGGTACTTCGGTTTCTGACCAGGATGGGGATCATCCGCTACGAGAGCCACAGCGGATATATCAGTCACGTGATTCTGGAAGAGGATTTATCCAATATTCATGTTACCTGCGGCGGTATATTCCGCAGTCTTGTGAAAACAGGGGCAGATGTGCGCTATGGAAATAAGCTGGCGGAAGTGATTGATCCCTATGAGGGAGGCGTGAAGGAGACCGTGTATGCGCCTACGGATGGGATCGTGTTTTTCCAGTATACGGAGCCGCTGATCACGCAGAATGAAATGGCATATCGGCTGATCCACAGGCTGCATGCATAGAGATATGGAATCCCGGAGGATGCATAAAGAGAATCCGTGCATTGAAATCTGCCGGATTATCTGGTAGGATAAAAAAAGTAAATTCCTTTGGAATTTACTTTGCGAGATTCGCTTCGCGAACTCGAATACGCGGAGGAATTTTATACAAAAAAAGGTAGCGGATTTTAACTTTCACAAGGATAAGGAGAAAATTCATCATGGGCAACGTGAGACGTATTTATGTGGAGAAGAAGGAGCCTTTTGCGGTCAGGGCGAAGGAACTGAAAGAGGAGATTGAGAGTTTTCTGGGGATAAAGAGCGTGGAGAAGGTACGCGTCTTTATCCGGTATGATGTGGAGAATATCGCAGACGCAGTCTTTGAGAGAGCCTGTAAGACAGTATTTTCGGAACCGCCGGTGGATATCTTATATCAGGAGCAGATTGAGATTCCGGAGGATGGCAGGGTATTTTCCGTGGAGTACCTGCCGGGGCAGTTTGACCAGCGGGCGGATTCCGCAGTCCAGTGTGTGCAGTTTCTAAAAGAGGATGAGAACCCGACCATCAGGACGGCGGTGACTTATCTACTGACTGGTTCGGTCAGCGATGATGAATTTGAGAAGATAAAGGCATATTGTATCAATCCGGTGGATTCCAGACAGACGGATATGGTCAAGCCGGATACGCTTAAAATGGATTATGAAGAGCCTGCGGATGTGGCGGTGTTTGACGGTTTTAGTTCCATGCCGGAGGGAGAACTTCGTAAGCTGTATGATTCCCTGGGACTGGCTATGACCTTTAAGGACTTTTTGCATATTCAGAATTATTACAGCGGGGAGGAGCACAGGGATCCCACGATGACGGAGATCCGCGTGCTGGATACCTACTGGTCCGATCACTGCCGTCATACCACGTTTTCTACGGAATTAAAGGACGTGGTCTTTGCAGAGGGATATTATCAGAAGCCCATTAAGGATACCTATGAGGATTATTTAAGGGTGCGTGGGGAGATCTTCGCGGGCCGTGACGATAAATTTGTCTGTCTGATGGATCTGGCGTTGATGGCTATGCGCAAACTGAAAAAAGACGGAAAGCTGAATGATATGGAGGAATCTGACGAGATCAACGCCTGCTCTGTGGTAGTGCCGGTAGAGATGGACTATGGCGATGGCCCGATGCGCGAGGAGTGGCTGGTCTTTTTCAAGAACGAGACGCACAATCACCCTACGGAAATAGAGCCCTTCGGTGGGGCGGCTACATGCCTGGGCGGCGCGATCCGTGATCCCCTTTCCGGCAGGGGCTATGTCTATCAGGCCATGCGCGTGACGGGTGCGGCAGATCCCACGGTGCCGGTGGCGGACACCTTGAAGGGTAAGCTGCCTCAGAAGAAGCTGGTGCGCGGTGCGGCGGACGGTTATTCTTCCTATGGCAATCAGATCGGTCTGGCGACAGGACTGGTAAAAGAGATCTATCATCCCAATTATGTGGCGAAACGTATGGAGATCGGTGCGGTCATGGGTGCGGCTCCCAGAAAAAATGTGATCCGTGAGACTTCCGATCCTGACGATATCATCATTCTCTTAGGGGGCCGGACGGGGCGTGACGGCTGTGGCGGTGCCACCGGTTCCTCCAAGGTGCACACGGAGCAGTCCATCGAGACCTGCGGCGCGGAAG
>CAYUKT010000268.1:0-3888 GCA_964445285.1 uncultured Bacteroides sp.
TCAATTATCTTGTTTTTTCATAAAATACCAGTGTAAGCCTCTCGTTGACAATCTCTGTTCTGTCCGTCTTCCGATATCCCATTTTCTCATACAAGTGACAATTTCTGGCCTCCTGCAAAATAGTATCCAGCTCCCAGTTTGCAGTGCCATGTATTTCTTCACATAATTGAATCGCTGCTTGGGCAATACCCATACCCTGAAATTCCGGCAGGATAAATATAGGGGAAATCCTCTTATTGGTACAGTCTTTCTTGTCGATCACACGAACGGCCCCGACTTTTTCCTGTTCCATACAGATAAAATAATAAAAGGTAAAATCCTGCCGCAGACGCGCCTCTACTTTTTCCACGCTCTCACAGCCGGGACTTGTGTCAAAATCCTGATATTTCTCCAATAATTCCCGAAAGGCTTTTATCTGCATGGCATGTAATTCTTTGGCATCGTCAATATCTGCCCGCAATAATATTACTTCCCCGTTCTTTTTCCTTACCTTCTTTTTTAGCTGCTCTGCTGCCTTTGTCATTGTAATATCCTTTTATAAATATCATAATCTTCCTGCTTAAAGACATTGAACACCACTTTCTTGATCTGCCCATCCGTCTGTAGATAATCCTTCACTGTCTGCACGGCAATCTCGGCCGCTTTTTCCTGCGGGAAATGAAATTCCCCGGTGGAAATACAGCAGAAAGCAACACTCCGTAAGCCATTCTCCGAAGCCAGCCGCAGGCAAGAACGATAACAGTCCTCCAACTGCCGGCAATGTTCTTTCGTCAGCTGATAAGAAACGATCGGCCCCACCGTATGAAGCACATACCGGCAGGGAAGATTAAAAGCCGGCGTGATCTTGGCCCGTCCTGCAGGCTCATCATACCCCTGTCTGGTCATCAATTCATCACAGGCCAAGCGAAGCTGTATGCCGCTGACACTGTGGATGACATTATCCACGCAGCCATGACAGGGCACAAAACATCCCCGCAGCGCACTATTGGCGGCATTGACAATGGCATCTATCTTTAGGGTTGTAATATCCCCCCGCCATAGTACCAGACGATCATCTGCCGGGCAAGCCGACAGAGTATCGCTGTCAACAATCCCCTTCTCCTGCACTTCCTCTCTTAAGTACGCATCCTGTATCCTCAGGAATTCTTCTCCGATGGGATGCGGCGCCCGGATGTTCATAAGACTTCTTAAGAGGCGTTTCTGCTCTTCCTCCGTTTCCGGGATTTCCATAGTCCTGTATTGGGGCTGTTCCGCAAGCAGCTCCCGAATTAAGTACATTCTTTTTTCATACTGCGTCATAGTACACCTCATCTGTCAACTGCTTCTATGCCCATTCCGCTTCCCACAGTCTGTCCTCAGCCGTCACTCCCGGTCTCTCTTGCGCATGCTGTCGGGTTTCTACATTTCTCTTACATGCTATCCAGCCTCTGTACCACTCCTACACGCTGTCCGGTTTCTGCACCTCTCCCAATTGCCGTCTTTCCATCGCCGGAGCCGCATTTTTCAGGATTGGACTCAAAGGCTTATAGATCAGCAAAGTCACACCGGAAGCCGCCGCACTCTTGATGATATTGATGGGCGCCACCGCAAAGATCACAAAACTCGTCACACTGTGTATATTGCTGTTGATCTCTGCCCCCGCCGCAATGATCGCTTCCATGGGCATCCCAAAAAGATTGGAGAAAGCCGGAAGCAGATAGACTGCATTGAAAGCCGTCCCGAACACCGTCATGATCAGGGAACCTGCCAGACAGGATACGATTGCCATCTTCTTGGTCTTCTTAAGCATATAGATGACAGAAGCCGGCAGGACCAGACTGCATCCGATCACAAAGTTGGCCAGGTCTCCCACAAAGGCGGTACTGGTTCCCTTGATGATAAGCTTTAATAAGATCTTGCAAAACTCAATCATCACACCTGCCACAGGACCGAAGGCAAAAGTCCCCACCAGAGCCGGAATCTCACTGAAGTCCAGCTTATAAAAGCCCGGCGCCAGGAACAAAATCGGGAAATCCAAGATATGTAAGATTACCGCCAGGGCCGAAAAAAGCCCGATCATCGTAATCTTTCTGGTGGTCAGGATCCGTTCCGTGATGCCGGCACGCTTCTGCGCATACTTCTCCGCCCCATAGGCGATCAGAAACAATGCCGCCGCGATTCCCACACAGACCAGCACAAAGACCACATTATCCGCAACACTCTTCCACAAACCATTACCCATTTTCTTTTCCTCTCTTTCCGGAGTCTTACGCTCCTTACATTGCAGGAAAAAGTTCTTCCTCCGGCAGGCTGTTACAAAAAAGTTAATTTGCTTCGCGGACTCGGATAAGCGAAAGGCCTTTCCAATACCACAAAAATCCCCGGAACATATCGTTCCGGGGTCACTCACAACATCCATCCTGCACCGCGACAACGGCACAGGCACCTGCCTGATATATATGACACATATGTCATATCATCTTCTTCTCTCATCCAGACTATACTGTCGGTTTTGGAATCTCACCAAATCAGCCGCCATCGCATCACGCGGGTAAACGCTTTGCCATGACAGGTCGCGGACTATACCGCCGGTAGGGAATTGCACCCTGCCCCGAAGAACTTTTTTCTTATTTTGTTTCCGAGGACTATCATACTACTTCCTGATCATAAATGCAAGCCCTCTTATAAATTTACAAGCCGGAATTCTCGCACCCCATCTTAATAACCTCTCGAATCCTTTTCATCACATGCTCATAACCACCCCTGCCGTGCGGAACCATACATGCCGAGCAGTCCTTGATCCCCTTTTCGCTATACCGGAAATTCCCGCCGCATTTATCTCCCAACGCATAGAGCGGGCAGTAACAGAACAGGCAGTTAAACTCCTCTTCCTCCCCCACCGGATGACAGGGATAATATTCACATTCTTTATTACAGAAATATCTGGCACTGTTTTTATGCATAGAAACCTCTTTCTTCAAGCCAAAGACCCCGCCGCAAGCAGCGGGGCATCAAGCAAATGCCCAATTACGAGACCCGCTCCACGGCCCCGGTATAAACGGAGCACTTTCCTATACCATGAAATAGGGCGCAGCTTATGCCGCGCCCTATCACTATACCATTTACTATACTGAGAATGTCCTTATTCAGCAATATCAGCATACATGAAGTACCAGTAACCATATGCGGAATGCCACATTCCTGTAATCTTATCGCTCTGTAACCAGAAGTCATTGTAATAAGCTACCGGAATACATCCGCCCTCATCCATCAGAATGTCCTCTGCCTTATGAAGGGCCTCAGAACGCTCTGTGGCATCCAGTGTTGTTCTGGAAATATCCATGGCTGCATCGTAATCTGCATTGTTGAACTTACCATCGTTGTTACCGTTAGTGGAATAGAGCAGATCCAACATGTTAGAAGGATCGCTGTAGTCTCCTACCCAGCCGTTACGTGCGCTTTCATAATCGCCATTACGTCTCATAGGTGTGAAACTCGCCCACTCAACAATATCTACCTGCAGATCAATACCAAGCTCAGCCCATGCCTGCTGTAAATACTCAGCCACTACTTTGTGGTAACCTGCATCGTTGGTAGAATACGTGATGGTCGGGAAACCTGCACCATCCGGATAACCTGCATCTGCAAGGAGCTTTTTAGCTTCCTCAACATTTGCTTCATGGTTTGCTGTATCAATATAAGGCTTGCCGCCGTTTGCATTGTCCATGAACTGAGAACCGTCTGTATCGATCCAGCCGGGCCCCATGAAGTTGCTTGCCGGAGAGTAGGTGCCCTGCATCAGGGTATTCGCCACATACTCACGGTCAATTGCAAGGCTTAATGCCTTACGTACTTTCGCATCTGTAAAGGGCTCTTTCTGTGTATTCAAACTTATATAATAGGTTCCAA
>CAYUKT010000269.1:0-3867 GCA_964445285.1 uncultured Bacteroides sp.
TGTTCCATCCGAATATCTATCATGAGGAAAAGATTTTCAAGCAGGAAGGATGGCACTATGAACTGGAGTCTGCGGAAGATGATCTGACCATCAACGGGGTGGTCTACAATGAGATGAAAGGCGCTTTCTCATCACCAGATGATGTGCTTTACCGGGAGATCATGAATTCCCTGTATCCCCATACTCCTTATGGCGTGGAATCCGGCGGTGACCCTGACGTGATTCCGGAACTGACCTATGAGGACTTCCTTGCTTTTCACCAGAAATATTATCATCCGTCCAACAGTTATATTTATCTGTACGGAGATATGGATATGGCGGAGAAACTGCAGTATATCGATGAAGCCTATCTGTCGAAATACGAGGCTCTATGCGTGGATTCGGAACCATCTGTGGAGACGCCGTTTAGACAAATCGTGACAGTAGAGAAGACTTATCCGATCATGGAGAGTGAGTCTGAGGCAGGTAATACCTATCTGTCTTACAATGTTTCCCTGGGGGAGGACATGGACCGGAAAGAAAACTTTGGATTTCAGGCGCTGATAGACGCGGTGGCATCGGCTCCCGGCGCGCCGGTCAAGCAGGCATTATTGGATGCCGGCATCGGTACGGATATCAGCTGTATTTATGAGGTGGATATCAGACAGCCTTTTTTCTCGATTGTAGCTAAGAACGCGGAGGCTTCACAGAAAGAGAAGTTTATCAGCATTATTGAAGAGACTCTGCAAAAGCTTTCGGAAGACGGGGTGGATAAGAAGTCCCTGGCGGCAGCAATCAATCATGATGAATTTAAATACCGGGAGGCGGATTTTGGTTCTTATCCTAAGGGACTGATGTATGGTCTGCAGATGTGTGAGACTTGGCTGTATGATGACAGCAGACCCTTTGTGTATTTGGAGCTTGCGGATACGTATAAGGACTTAAAGAAAGAAGTGGACACATCCTTCTATGAGGATATGATCACCAGATGTCTGTTGGACAATACCCACAAGAGTGTGGTAGTGGTAAAGCCCGTGAAGGGGCTTACCGGCCAGAAAGAGAAGGCCCTTGCTGATTCACTGGCTCAGAAGAAAGCAGCCATGACCAAAGAGGAGATTGACCGAATCGTGGCGGATACGGCGGCTTTGAAACGCTACCAGGAAGAGCCCAGCGCAAAGGAAGATTTGGAGAAGATTCCCCTGCTGACCAGGGAGGATATGAAAAAGGAGGCGCTGCCTTACTGGAATGAGGAGAAAAAGGTGGGAGATACCCTGCTTCTCTATCATGATATTTTTACGAATGGCATTGGCTATCTGCGGTTTATGTTTGATCTGGGACAGGTGCCAGAAGATCTATTCCCCTATGTGGGACTCTTGCGGGCCATGATCGGTTTGGTGGATACCAGAAAACATTCGTATGGCGAGCTCTACAGTGAGATCAATCTGCAGACAGGCGGCATTTCACCGGCGGTGAATACCTTTACGGATGCCAGGGATTTATCCCGGTACAAAGTCACCTTTGATCTGAAAGTAAAAACTTTATACGAAAATCTGCCCCAGGCTTTTGCCTTGGCGGAGGAAATATTGACCGAATCGGTCTATACAGACGGAAAGCGCCTCTATGAGCTGGTGGCGGAGAGTCGTTCCGATAAACAGGCACAGATGATGTCTGCCGGTCATTCCCTGGCGGCCGGGCAGGCTCTGTCCTACTTGTCAAAACCGGCGATGATCATGGATCACGTCAATGGCATGGCGTTCTATCGTGTATTGGAAAACCTGGAAAAAGATTTTGACAGGCACAAAGAGGAACTGGCGGCCAATATGCAGAAAGTGGTGCAGTGCATTTTCCGCCCGGAGAACCTTATGGTGGATTATACAGCACAGCCGGAAGGCTTAACAGGGATAGAGGAGCTGATAGAGGAGCTGAAAGCAAAACTTTATACGGTACCACTCGATACGAAGGGATATGAGCCAAAACCGTTGAAGAAGAATGAAGGCCTGATGTCCTCGGCCCAGATTCAGTATGTGTGCCGGGCCGGTAACTTTGCTAAGAAAGGGCTGCCCTACACGGGTGCGCTGAAAGTACTGCGGGTGATGATGGGATACGATTATCTCTGGACACAGGTGCGTGTTAAGGGCGGCGCTTATGGCTGTATGTGCCAGTTTGGTAAGAGCGGCGAGAGTTATTTTGTCTCTTATCGGGATCCCAATCTGGAAAAGACCATTGAGGTTTACGAGAAGGCAGCGGATTATATTGAGCATTATGAGGCCGATGAGCGCACCATGACCCAGTATATCATCGGTGCCATCAGCGAGATGGATATGCCGCTGACCCCGTCAGCCAAGGGTAATTATTCCCTGGGCGGGTATCTGACGCATTACGATTTTGCCCGTGTGCAGAAGGAGCGTGACGAATTATTGGCCACAGATGCGGATACGATACGCGGTCTGGCCGGCTATATCCGGGCGTTCATGGAAGATGAATGCCTTTGCGTGGTAGGCAATGAGGAGAAGATCAAGGAACAGGAGAAATTGTTTGCCAAGATAGAGTATTTGTTCCATTGAAGGAAGGGGAGAAGATTATGAAAAAAGGAAAATGGAAAAGAACAGGGCGGGTGATGTTGACAACACTTGTGTGCGCGGCGGCCCTCACAGGCTGCGGCAGCTCCGGTTCCCTGAGTTATTCAGGGGGTGCTGCCAAAAATGCAGCGACTTATGCGGCAGCTGACACGGCGGCGCCGGCGGCTGCCTATGAGTATGCGGAAGAATATGATGGCGGCGCGGGCATGTCCTATGATATGACCTATGCGGAGGAGCAGGGGCAGGAAGCGATGGAAGTGACCGAGGCGGCCGCACAGCGCAAGCTGATCAAGACTGTCAATATCAGTACAGAGACAGAGCAGTTCGATATCCTGGTGCCTGCCCTGCAGGCCCAGGTGGAGCAGCTGGGAGGCTACATAGAAGAGATATCCATTTATAATAATAACAGTTATAGTTATGAGGGCAGGACGGAGGCCCTCCGGGGCGCCAACATAACGGCCCGTGTTCCCCAGAACAATCTGGACAGCTTTTTGGCCCAGGTGGGAGAGCAGTCCAATGTGATCAGCCAGTCTGAGCGGGTGGAAGATGTAACCTTGCAGTATGTGGATCTGGACAGCCACAAGCGGGTGCTTGTCTCGGAACAGGAAAGGCTGATCGAGTTACTGGAACAGGCGGAGACTGTGGAAGACCTTATCGCTATTGAGGGGCGGCTTGCGGAAGTGCGTTATCAGATCGAGAGCATGGAATCCCAGCTGCGTACTTATGACAATAAGATTGATTACAGCACCGTATATTTGGGAATCAGTGAAGTGAAGAAATATACGCCGCCCCAGGATATCACAGTCTGGCAGGAGATCGGGAATGGTTTTATAAACAGCCTGGAAAATATTGGGAAGGGCATCCGTAATTTCTGTATCGGATTTTTAATCAACACGCCTTATCTTGTATTGTGGGCAGTCATTATCATTGTGGTAATACTGGTCATTCGGCAGATACGTCATATGATCCGGAACAAGAGGGAGAAATCTGAAGAAACGGGACAGAATGAAAGGAAGGGCGCAAAGCATTTTGGCAGAAAGAATGATAAGGCGTCATCAACAGGAGGAGACGTGAAACCGTCTCAAGAAGAACAGAAAAATGAATGACAATAAGAAGGAAAGATAGTAAAAACAAAAGCGTAAAGGAATCAAACAGCGCAAACAGAACAGAAAGAATAGAAAAAAGATGGAGAATAAACAGTTTAAATCCGGTTTTGCGACATTGATCGGCAGACCGAACGTTGGTAAGTCCACATTGATGAATACCCTGATCGGGCAGAAGATTGCCATCACCAGCAGCAAACCGCAGA
>CAYUKT010000270.1:0-3787 GCA_964445285.1 uncultured Bacteroides sp.
ACTAATTATCTGATGGAGTCGCAGACACAGGAATTTTTAGATGAAATTATCAATAAATCAACACACACATTACGATTTACGTGTGAGTTTCTTATTGGAACAGATGATGAGCAGGTTGTTTATAATTATTCGTTTTGTATAGGCAAAAATAATAATGGATTGTATCAAATTCAATCTGAAATATTGAAAGTGAAAAACGGAAATTATCCTAATAGTAAATACCAAATACTTTTTGAGTGTAAAGAGGGAGAATTGATTTATATTTCCTGTAACGAGCAGGCTAAAGAAGTCATAGAAAAAGTGACAACGAATTTATTATTCATGCAGCCATTTATCTATTTATATATTACCAACATAAAAAAAGTAGCGGTGGTGGGGGAAAAGTTTCTTGATAAGGATTTTTTCATTTATATATTAATGTTTTCTTTTGCACCCTTGTTTATGAAAATATATATTCCGGCGGAGGATCAACATGAATTGTATTTTCTGAAAAGGAGTTTAAGAGAAGAAAGTATCGATCAGAAAGAACTTTTGGACACATTTTTTGCGTTTGAAGAAAGATGGAACGTGTATTCCAGTGTAAATCAAAAATATGTTTCTAAGAAGCATTATGATGAATATAAGCAGAAAGTAAGTCAGTTGACACAATTTATCAAAATCTTCAAACCGGATTTGGCATCCATAGATATTGATGCCAAGGAAAATGGCGAAGAATATGTATGTGACCTGAATCTCAATTATGGCGACTATGTTATTAATAAAGAATTTGAGAGCACGGGTATAAAAAAACTGATCAGGCTCTTCGATTGCTTTGAATCTGCCAGTACGGGGGGGATTGTGTTTGTCGATGAGATGGATGCGAATTTAAATGATGTGTATTTGTGTAAACTGATTGAATATTTCATGTATTATGGCAAAGGGCAGTTATGCTTTACCACACATAATCTGGATCCCATGAGTGTATTAAAAGAGAATAGAAATTCCATAGATTTCTTATCCAGCGATAATCATCTGGTCCCGTGGACATCCAGAGGCAATGCATCGCCGGAAAACTGTTACAAGAATGGCATGATTGAAGATTCGCCATTCAATATAGACGCAACGGACTTTTTGGGAATTTTTGGGGAGTAGCAGAGTATGGCGATACAAATGATATTCAACAATTTTGCAAGGGAAATGGTTATGATCTGATATGGTTTTGCCATGACGTGGAAGAAGTATTCTGGGGTAAAAAGGTTCCGGATTCTGCTAAAGTACAGGAAGCAGAAGCGTTTAGAAGAAAAAAGAAGATTGAGGAAATACCTGTGAAAGGCTTATCAAGCCAGACAATGAAAGTATGTCAAAGTAATATTTTAAATGTATTGGATAAATATCTGACGAGAAAATAGCACCGTTTGAGGTGCTGTTTTTGTCATCATTACATTTACCTTAAGAAACAGTCGCATATCTTTTCCCGAAAACTGGTAAGTAATATAATAGTAGATGAAAGAGGACTGCAAATTGAAAATAACATAGCCTTATCCTCTTTCATGACAGAAAGGCGGGAAAATTCCGGATGCATATAAATGAATATAAAATCTTATTGGTAGATGATGAGAAGACACTGCGGGAAATGGTATGCGGTTTTTTACAGCGCGCAGGTTTCTATAAGGTGATCATAGCGGCGGACTGCAGACAGGCCAGGGAATTGTTTCATAAAGAGGCGCCGCAGTTAGTCTTATTGGATGTGATGCTGGCGGACGGAGATGGGTTCTCTCTTTTTGAAGAGCTGCAAAAAATTCGGAAGTACCAGTCATCTTTCTTTCGGCACGGGATGAAGATGAGAACAGGCTGCGGGGCTTGGGGCTTGGCGCGGATGACTATATCACAAAGCCCTTCCTGCCTGAGGAGTTGATCCTGCGGGTTAAGGCCGTGTTGAAGCGTGTATATCGGGCGAAGGATATGCGGGAGGAAGAGACAGTCGTGTTGGGTGCGTGTCGTGTGGATATGGGAAGCGGAGTAGTATATTGGCACGCAGAAGCGGGCGCCGATAGGAAAGAAACAGATACAGAAGTTACCCTCACGGCCAAAGAGTATGCCATTTTACAGAAACTGGCACAGGAAAGAGGGCGGATTGTGACCATCGATGCCCTGTGTGATGCAGTCTGGCAGGAAGAAAATTATGGTTATGAAAACACCCTGCTCGTCCATATCCGCAGATTGCGGGAAAAGATAGAAGAGGACCCTTCCCATCCCAAATATCTTCTGACAGTGAGGGGATTAGGGTATCGGCTGGTGTGAGATGAACATTTTATGCAATCTGCTAGTTAAATTTTATGAAAGCACCTTTTGACACCCGAATCTCGATCGACAATTTAGAGCTTTGACATGGAGTGCAGTGAGAGGAAAAGACGAATGAGCCAGAAATATAATTATAAAAAAACTGTCAGATCTTTTATATATGGAGTTGCCGTACTGGTTATGATTATTTTACTGGTGGGTGTACTGAACCTTGTATTTCTATTAGCAGGGGCTTTTGTATACAGAAATTTGAATATGGATTATATTTATGGCGGGACTGTTATGGAGGCTCTCACGCTTACCGAAAACGGTTATGAGCTTTCGGAAGAAATGGAACAGGAGTTTGTGAAGCAGGAACAATGGGCGATGCTTTTAGATGAAAGCGGACAGGTGGTATGGAGCATCCGAAAACCGGAAGAGCTGCAAGACTCTTACACACAGGCGGATATTGCCCGCATGACACGCTATTACCTGAAAGGATATCCCGTGCAGCTTAGAGTGTGGGAAGACCGGATTATGGTGGTAGGTCTGCAAAAGGATGCTGTCTGGAAATATAATCTGGAGTTTCCTGTTTCCTGGATGGATTTTATCAAGAGAATCTGGTGGTATTATTTTTTGATCAATTTTGCCTGGATCGTGGTGCTGGCTTTCTTTTTTACCAGACGTTACACCAGGAAAAGAGAAAAGGCGAGGATCGAGTGGATCGCGGGTGTTTCCCATGATATCCGCACACCCTTATCTGTGGTGATGGGCTATGCGGACACACTGGAGCATGATGAAGAACTGCCTGCAGAGACAAGGCAGCAGGCGTCCATGATCCGGCATCAGAGCCTGGTGATGAAGGAATTGATCGCGGATTTGAACCTTACGTCCCAGCTGGAATATTCCATGCAGACGCTCAGACGCGAAAAAATCCGTCCGGTTGAAATCATTAGAACTATAGCAGCAGAATTTCTGAATGATTCCTTACCGGAACAGTTGGAAATTGACATACAGATTGCGCAGAATGCAGAGAGTATGTGCGTGAAGGCAGACAGACAGCTTTTCAGGCGTATGTTTCGCAACCTTATTAATAACAGCCTCAAACACGGCGGACAAAATGATACCGTAAGGATTCAGATATCCATGTGGGAAGAAAAAGGAAAGTGTCGCATCCGTTATGCAGATAATGGCGTGGGATATTCCAAAGATATCTTACGCAGACTGTGCAGTAGGAAGAAAGGTATACCAGGGAATGATATTCATGGACTGCAGATTGTGAAGAAGATTATCCTGGCACATGGAGGGAAGATTCGGTTTGGAAACTGTGAGGAAGGCGGGAGTTATTGTCTGCTGGAGATTCGCCGGGAGAGAGGATGAATTGGAGTTGATATGTTAGGTGGATGCAGTAAATTTTGGCAGTTTATTTGATAAAATATGCAAAATATACAATTTTATGATGTGAGATGCAAGAATTTGTAAATCAGATTTTGCCGTCATATAGGGATATCCTGTATGGCGGTTTTTT
>CAYUKT010000271.1:0-3777 GCA_964445285.1 uncultured Bacteroides sp.
GCCGGAGCGTCACGAACTTTTTTGATGGCATAAGCAGCTTTTAAATTTACATCGTCCTGTCGCATAAATGCTCCAGAATGGGGAGTAAAATGAAACTCTGTATGGTAGATGAACTGACAGGGGAAGAGACTCTTGCCAAAGATATTTTTACAATAGAATATAAGATATTGCTCTCTGAGGGAACAGTTCTTAAGCATGAGTATATTGAAAAACTTAAGGAATTGAATATCCGGCAGGTGTATATTAAAGAAGAAGAGCCGGATACTAAGACAGTGATGATCCTGAAAGAGGATGTGGAGGAGTCATTTAAATCTAAGGTAAAAAGTATTCTGGAAAAACATACCTACAGTCATAATAATAAATTGGTAGAGTTATGTCAGACAGCAGATTATATCATTACGAATATCCTTGAAGAAGAGGAAGTAGTGGAAAAGATTTATGATATTAAAGAGAGAAGTTCGGATATCTATGAACATTCAATTAATCTGTGTAGTCTGGCCATAATTGTGGCATTGAAGATGGATCTTCCGCAGGAGACAGTCCATGACATAGGTGTCAGCTGCTTATTACATGATTTGGGACTGCGGTATCTGGCAATTGAATATGGTGATCAGGATTTGTCGGAGCTTTCAGAGAAAGAACTTTCAGAATATAAGAAACATCCCATTTATGCTTATTCAGCGCTTCGTGATGAGAACTGGATTTCTGAAAGAAGTAAAAATATGATATTATATCATCATGAACGTCTGGACGGCTCCGGCTATCCATTGAAAGTTACTGATATCTGTAAGGAATGCCGTATTGTCCAGATTTGTGATGATTTCGATGAGAAGATTTGTGGTATCGGATGTAAAAGAAAGAAAGTATATGAGGCAGTCGAATATTTAAAGAGCAATAAGGATATTAAGTTCGATGGCAGGATTGTCGATATCTTTCTAGAGTTTACAGCTGTATATCCAGCAGGTACTATTATCAAGACCAATGAAGGCGAAACGGGTATTGTTCTTTATCAGAATAAACAGTTTCCGGACAGGCCTGTGATCCGTATCACCAAGGACAGGAATGGAATTGCGGTTGATAAGGTAAAAGACTTGGCGGAGATCAGAGATGTGTACGTTGAGGAAGTTATTGAATAACTTATAATAAGCTGTGTATGATTCTACATGGCGATAGAAAGGATATGACTTACAATGATTGACATCAAATTTCTAAGAGAAAATCCTGAGGTGGTAAAGGAGAATATCAGGAAGAAATTTCAGGAGCAGAAACTTGGTCTGGTGGATGAAGTGATCACGCTGGATGCAGAGGTCAGAGCAGTACAGCAGGAAGCGGACGATATCCGGGCAAAGAGGAATAAGATTTCCAAAGAGATTGGCGCCTTGATGGGACAGGGCAAGAAAGAGGAAGCCGAAGCAAAGAAAGCGGAAGTGGCAGCCAATGCCAAAAGGCTTGCAGAATTAGAACAGAAGGAGAATGAGCTTCGTGAGAAGATCAGGAAAGATATGATGACAATTCCCAATATCATCGATCCTTCGGTTCCAATCGGGAAAGATGATACTGAGAATGTGGAAATACAGAAATACGGTGAGCCGGTGGTACCGGATTTTGAGATTCCTTATCACACGGAGATTATGGAGCGTTTCCATGGGATTGATATGGATGCTGCAGGCCGTGTGGCCGGTAATGGTTTTTATTATCTGATGGGTGATATCGCCAGATTACATTCCGCAGTGATTGCCTATGCGAGAGATTTCATGATCGACAGGGGATTTACTTATTGTGTGCCGCCCTTCATGATCAGAAGCGCAGTGGTAGACGGCGTCATGAGCTTTGCAGAGATGGATGCCATGATGTATAAGATTGAAGGCGAAGATTTATACTTAATAGGAACGTCCGAACATTCCATGATCGGTAAATTTATCGATCAGATCATTCCGGAAGAGGAACTTCCGCATACGCTCACAAGCTATTCACCTTGCTTCCGTAAGGAAAAAGGCGCGCATGGTATTGAGGAGAGAGGCGTATATCGGATTCACCAGTTTGAAAAACAGGAGATGATTGTAGTCTGTAAGCCAGAAGAATCTCCCATGTGGTTTGATAAATTGTGGCAGAATACCGTGGACTTATTCCGTTCTATGGATATTCCGGTAAGGACGATTGAATGCTGTTCCGGCGATCTGGCTGATCTGAAAGTAAAGTCTTATGACGTAGAGGCATGGTCTCCAAGACAGCAGAAATATTTTGAGGTTGGCAGCTGCTCCAATCTGGGAGATGCCCAGGCGAGGAGACTGCGCATCCGTGTCAATGGCAAGGATGGTAAATATTTTGCACACACATTAAATAATACGGTGGTTGCGCCGCCCAGAATGTTGATTGCATTTTTGGAAAACAATCTGCAGGCTGATGGTTCTGTCCGTATTCCGGAAGTGCTTCGTCCTTATATGGGCGGCATGGCAGAAATCAGATAATGATACTGACTGTCAAAAGGAGGTGAGATCTTTGCATAAATATATGCGGGCTATTGGTTTTAGTAAGTTGACTGACAGGCGTGAAGAGCAGAAATTGATTACAGATATTGTATTGAATGCAACACATCGCGCTTATACATCCAATGGAGAAGAGACCATACTTGCAGAATTTTGTGAAGATTTTGCACAGGATATGGGGATTGCTGTCTGTGGGGAGTTTGATGCGGAAGATAAATTTACGTACGATTATTTTTATCCTTACCTGCGCGGCACAGGCGTTAGTTCTTATGAAGATGTATCTGTGGAGAGACATGCGGATAAAGAATCTTATGCCGGCATCTGCGATGATATCAAAGTTGGTGTCAGCTTGATCTTTTATCTGCAGAACATTGTTCCCTATGTTAAGGCACAAAATACGAATATGTTACCGGTTCGGGGTACAACTTTAACATTGTCAGGATTGTCAATTAGTGGTAATATAATATTACCGATTGGTAAAGACGAGAGTGAAAAACTGAAAATACAGAAAGCATCGATAAGTCGTAATAAGTTGATTGCCGCAGCCCGCAAAGGGGATGAAGAGGCAATCGAGAGTCTGACTCTGGAAGATATGGATATCTATACTTCCATTTCCAGAAAAATTCTTACGGAAGATGTCTTCACCTTGGTAGATACTTATTTTATGCCATATGGCGTGGAGTGTGACCAGTATTCGGTATTAGGAGAAATCCTGGATATTTCGCAGCGCACTAACAGGATTACCAAGGAAGAGATTTACGTGATGCGTATTAACTGTAATGATCTGGAGTTCGATGTCTGTATCAACAAAAGGGATTTATATGGAGAGCCGCAGGTAGGCCGCAGGTTTAAGGGTGTTATCTGGATGCAGGGATATATTAATTATCCCATGTAATCAGGCTTTTTCTTATAAATAAATATCACCATGTTACTATATTTTTATACAA
Organism: uncultured Bacteroides sp.; assembly: GCA_964445285.1. Taxonomy (GTDB): domain Bacteria; phylum Bacillota; class Clostridia; order Lachnospirales; family Lachnospiraceae; genus UBA3282. The sequence continues at coordinate 3,434 of CAYUKT010000271.1, forward strand.
GTCCTCGTAGCTCAGTTGGATAGAGCGATCGCCTCCTAAGCGATAGGTCGGACGTTCAAGTCGTCTCGGGGACGTTTCAAAGCATTGAAAACAAAGGATTTTATCCTTAGATTTTTCAATGCTTTTTTTGTCCCAAGAAAAAACCAAAGGAGAATAGAATTGATCGTTGTGGATATTTTGCACAAAATGACGAGTTAGTTTTTCCTAACATATTGGTCAGTATGATGAAACTGCGATTCGTAATAAAAATTGCGTTGACAAAGACCACGTTGCGCTATATTATAATATATGGTTAGTATTTACTAACTATTATTTAACACATAAAGTTAGTTAAGACTAATACA
>CAYUKT010000272.1:0-3766 GCA_964445285.1 uncultured Bacteroides sp.
TGTAACATCAAATCAATCAGGAGGTATGGAAGATGTCTAAAAACGATTTTAATCAGAACAACCAGAACAGCCAGAATAATCAGAACGAGAAGCAGCAGGACAAATACAACAACTGCAGCCAGAACAGCACAAAGAACAGCTCCAAGAACAGTTCCGGCAGCAATTCTCAGAACAGCCAGAAGAACAACTAATCGCAGTCCGATCGGAAAAGGGACGCTTTGCGGCGTCCCTTTTCTGCTGTACAAAACCCGGTTGACACTCCGTCTGTTACAGCATAAAATAAACCTATGGAAAAATTAGAGTATATTGTGCCCTGCCATTTTGGGCTGGAGGCAGTGTTAAAAAGAGAAATACAAAATCTCGGATATGAAATCGTGTCCGTGGAGGACGGCAGGATCGTCTTTGCGGGAGACAGGGAGGCATTGTGCAGGGCCAATGTCTTTTTGCGGAGCGCAGAACGGGTGCTTATTAAAATAGGAAGTTTCCATGCTGAGACTTTTGAGGAACTGTTTCAGGGCACTAGAGCGCTTGCCTGGGAAGATTATATCCCCAGGGATGGGAAATTCTGGGTGGCCAAGGCAGCCAGCGTGAAGAGCCGGCTCTTTAGTCCTTCCGATATTCAGTCTATTATGAAAAAGGCGATGGTGGAACGCATGAAGAGCGTTTACCATATAGATTGGTTTGCGGAGAGCGGAGCTGCTTATCCGATCAGGGTTTTTATTAAAAAAGATGAGGTAACGGTGGGATTAGATACTACCGGTGAGTCCTTACATAAGAGGGGATACCGTAAACTGACGGCGAAAGCGCCGATCGCGGAGAATCTGGCGGCAGGATTATTGATGCTGACACCGTGGAAGGGAAACAGGATCCTGGTGGATCCGTTCTGCGGCAGCGGCACGATTCCGATTGAGGCTGCCATGATGGCGGCACATCTGGCCCCTGGGAGAAACCGTACATTTCGGGCTGAGGAGTGGGCACATCTGGCCCCTGGAAAAATATGGGAGCGGGTAAAAGAAGAGGCGGATTCCCTGACGGATTTTTCAGTGGAAACGGATATTCAGGGATATGATATTGATGATGAGATGGTATCTATTGCCAGGGCCAATGCAAAATTGGCAGGGGTGGAGCATCTGATCCATTTTCAGACGAGAAGCGTAGAACGGTTAAGCCATGCAAAAAAGTACGGATTTATTCTTACCAATCCGCCTTACGGTGAGCGGCTGGAGGACAAGGAGCATTTGGTGCCGCTGTACCGTACGCTGGGGGAACGGTACCAGTCTCTGGACGCCTGGTCTATGTATGTGATCACTGCATTTGAACAGGCGGAGGGAGCGATCGGCAGGAAAGCCGATAAGAACAGAAAGATATACAACGGCATGATGAAAACGTATTTTTACCAATATATAGGACCGAAGCCAACCGGGAACGGAAGGTAACAGATAAAAATGCAGCAGAATAAATTGATGAAAAGAACAGCAATATATTGTGTCCTGTTCGTGGTGACAGCCATGAGCGCCATGCTATATTATTCCGCGAACAAGATTGTGGTAGTGGCGGATGTGGCACAGGACGAGGTCATACAATCCGCGCAGAAGGAACAGAAAAAAGAAACTACGCTGACAGCGGTGGTGGATAAGAATCATATTACCATAGATCAGGAAAGGCAGAATACCAATTACTTCTGTATTCCCATGCCTGATATCGTAAAAGCGGAAGAAGTGACGCTTGAAAACCATTATATGGATCAGGAACTCTGGGTGAATATTCAGGGGAATATGGCGGGCTATGATACTTTTTATGAGCAAAACAGCGTTTATGGCAACAGCCAGAACGTGCTGGAGGGACACTTTGAGGTGGAGGCCAGCAGGATTTATCTGCGCTTTTCCCTGACAGGAGTGTATGAGTACCGCAGCATTTTTGAAGATCACACGCTGTATGTGGAGTTTGTGCCCTCAAAAGAAGTGTATGAAAAAATTATTGTGATAGATCCGGCTTATGGCGGGGCGGTAAGCGGGGCTTTTACAGAAGATGTCGTGGCTAAGGATATTACATTGGATATTGCCAAAGCCCTGAAAGCGAAATTTGATGAGACAGATATCAAGGTGTATTATACAAGGATGGATGACAGTAATCCGGCGCCGGAGAACAGAGTCAATCTTGCTACGGCCACGAAAGCGGATATGCTGATCAGGATTGAAGTAAACAGTGATGAGAACAGTAAGCTGTATGGGACGGAGTCTGTTTATAACAGCAGATACTTTATTCCGGGTTTTGGCAGTGTGGAGTTGGCGGATATCCTGGAACGGGAAGTTGTCACTGCTATCAATGGCAAGGCCAATGGACTGGTGGAGGCGGCAGAAACAGATGAAGTGATCGGGGCTGCTACCGTTCCGGCTGCAGCGGTCAGGGTGGGTTATTTGACGAACGGTCAGGAGTCCATCCTGCTGCAGAGAGAGGACTATATCAAGCGGATTGCAGAAGGAATCTATAATGCTGTCATGAAGGCTTATGAGGGAGAAGTGTAAAGATATGTATAAGATTATATTTGCTACGGGAAACCAAGGCAAGATGCGGGAGATCCGGGCGATTTTACAGGATACGGAAGCACAGATCCTTTCCATGAAAGAGGCGGACGTCTTCCTTGACATTGAGGAGGATGGCACAACCTTTACGGAAAATGCCATTATTAAGGCAAAAGCGGTGGCACAGGCTCTTGCCGGGAAAGAAGCGTTTGGAGCAGATTGCGTGGTACTGGCGGATGATTCCGGTCTGGAGATTGACTGTCTGGGTGGTGAACCAGGTGTCTATTCGGCCCGGTATCTCGGTGAGGAGACCCCCTTTTCCATAAAGAGCCAGGACTTCTTAAGGCGGCTTGAAGGTGTTGCGGATGAAAAACGTACAGCCAGATTTGTCTGTGCCATCGCGGCGGTATGGCCTGATGGTGAGACAGCCACCACTCTGGGAACAATCGAGGGAAGAATTGGACATGAGCTGAATGGGGATAATGGGTTTGGCTATGATCCCATCTTTTATCTGCCGGAATATGGACGTACGGCAGCGGAGCTTACTGATGAGGAGAAGAACGCGATCAGCCATCGCAGCCGGGCCTTGGAACAGATGAAACCAGAACTAATGAAAAGGATGTCCAGGAAACAGATATGAAGATTTTGATTGTCAGCGATACCCATCGCCATAATGAGAATTACCTGAAAGTAGTTGAAAAAGCAGGCCCCTTCGATATGGTCGTCCACTGCGGCGATGTGGAGGGAAGTGAGTATATCATAAGTGAGGCGGCAGGATGCCCGGTGATGATGGTGCAGGGTAATAATGATTTCTTTTCAGAACTGCCAAGAGAGCGTGAGTTTATGATTGGACAGTATAAGGTGTGGCTGACTCACGGCCATCATTATTACATAGCCATGAACACGGAGACCATTAAACAGGAGGCAATGGACAGGGAAGTGGACATTGTTATGTGCGGGCATACCCACAAGCCGGTCATTGATATTGGGAAGAATGTCACACTTATCAATCCCGGCAGTATCAGTTATCCCAGGCAGGAGAATCGGAAACCCAGCTATATCCTGATGGAGATCGATGCAGAGGGGCAGGCGCATTATACACTTAATTACCTATCCTGACCCGGTTCTTCTGCCGGTTGCGGGAATGGTTTGGCAGCAATTGAAAAAATTAGAAGAAAGCAGTTGACAGAAAAAAATCAGTATTATATAATGTAACATGCGTTGTGAAGAATTCGGCGCCTAAT
>CAYUKT010000273.1:0-3730 GCA_964445285.1 uncultured Bacteroides sp.
CTTTTTATATTCGGCATCTTCCATCATGGGAAAATGCACTTCCTGCTGTATACTTGACTCCAGATTATTCATATCTAATACCATGCTTTCCTGCGATATCTATATTTACACGCAAATGGGAAATAAAAATCATAATAAAACGCTTAACTGACATCACTCATATTGGAAATTTTTATGTTGTTTATTATATCAAGTTCTTCTCAAAAAGTCCACTGCTTTATTATCCCAGGACAGCAAATCCACATTGTAATCCGCCGTGGGCTTTTTCCATACAAAAATCAGGAAAATCCGCATGATATCACGGTTTTTCCTGATTTTATCTTTTATATCTGCTTATCCTGGCTTACAGCTGCCGGAAAGGTTAATATCACTTTAAACAGATCACCGTCCAACTGAATCTCAAACATGCCCTTCTGGGCCTCCGTCAGATTTTTGGCTATGGAAAGTCCCAGTCCGCTTCCCTCCGTTGTCCTGGATACATCTCCCCGGATAAATCTCTCGGTCAATTCATCTGCATTACAATTCAACGGTGTTGCAGATATATTTTTGATGGAGATCACCACGTTCTCCGGCATGCTCTTATGCACGTCAATACTCACGTAAACACGGGTGCCTGTCATTGCATACTTAAAGATATTGTTAAATAAATTCTCCATCACACGCCAGATCCTGCGGCTGTCCGCCTCGATCACTGTCTGCTGGGTATTGACATTCATCACCGTGGTAAGGCCCTTCTGTTCAAACTTCTCCGAAAACTCTCCAATGGTCTGGTTCATCAACTCTGTCAGATTGATCCTCTCAAAATGCAGACTGATATTGCCGGAAGTGATCTTACTCGCTTCCACCAGATCGTCCGTAAGCTGTTTTAAGCGCTGGGATTTCTCATCCAGTACACGGATATAGTTCTGTATCTTCTCATTGTCCACCTGCTCTCTCTTTAGCAGATCCACATAATTGATGATGGAAGTAAGCGGCGTCTTGATATCATGGGATACATTGGTAATGAGATCCGCCTTCATCCGCTCATCCTTCATACTGATCTCCACTGCCTCTTTAATGCCTTTGCCAATGCTGTTGACAGAGTTGGCAAGAGTCAGGTTATCGCCATGCAGCTGCGTTGTATCAAGCTGGTGCTCCACTTTTCCGCCGGCGATCGTCTCGATCCCCTCTACAATCCCCTGCCGTTCTTTGGTATCCTTATAAAGCAAGGTTCCCACCAGAATATCCAGGATCACCGCGATAAAGAGGATGAACCAGTTACTGCCAGTGATACTCCACAGCACCATAAACAGATTCAAAATCAGGAATATCCCATAGGGAATCCATGTCCGGACAATAATGCTGCCATTATCATAGATATTCCATGCACACTTCTTCGCAAGGCACATGAGCCTGTAAAGATAACTGTTTTTCCACAGTGTTCTGGCCTTGATCCTCCTGACCAGACTGTAGAAAAAGAAAGTAAAGACCACATCTGACACAAATACACTGCCTAATATGAGTCCTCTAAGCCAGTTCTCATGAAGTGCCTCCCTGCAGTATGCCCAATCTGTAATATCCACGCCGGCCAGTTCTGTCACCACGATCATCACCCATGCCGCCAGGACCGCCGCGCCGGCCGCAATAAGCAGAGCCGCCTCCGTGGGAACCTTGTCAAAGGACTGTAGTCTGGTATACCGATTCCCCTCCTCGTCCAGACTGCGTCCTGTGACCGCCGTCTGATAGAAGAACAATACCAGATACAAAATACCTGCTATCAGAAACATTGCCGACCACTGCCACCGATAAGGAAGATACTCTGCTCCCTGGGTAAAAGCATCCTGCGCCGGATAAGAAGTATCCACATTCATCCAAATCTTCACCGTTTCCGGATACGCATAATCATACTCCTGCAGGATCTTACGGATGGTGCTCTCTGCAATGGTCGTGTTCGTCTTATAGATCATTTCGGAAGGGCTGTAATAAATATACTTCCCGTCAGGCATCTTGTAATTACTTTCATATGCCGTAAACCCTTCCATCATTTCCAGGACCGACTCCTGATAGGAGCTTCCATCTTCCACATTACTATAATACTGCACCTCATCCCCCACCGTCTTGGCGATCAGATAGCGCACATTGGAATTTTCCATACTATAGTAATCCCGATACTCCATATATTCATTGTAATTATAAGCGAGATTTTCCGCCGCCTTTTGGACGTTCTCACAAAGTTCCCGGTAAAGTGTCCAGTCAGACACATACTCCTCCAGGTTTTTCCCCTCCACTGTCTTATACCGGTTGACCATCACATCGTAAAAATACACCTGCGTACCATCTTCATGCGTACCACCTTCATCCATGTCGGCTGTGGTCTCACTGTCGTCTGCCTCTCTGTGTTCGTCCAGTTCACTGACCGGTTGGTAATCCGACACAAATCCATCCTCTCCGCCGCTGCCCGGTGTCAGGATCTGATTGGCTGATACATCATTTACAAAGGTATAGCTCTGGATATCAGACTTCAGATAACTGGCGTCCGAAGTATTATAATATTCACTCTTGGAATCCACCGTTGTAACCTTGGTCATCGGCGCAAGAAACTTCTCCGCCTGCTCCTTCGTCATATCCGTAGACACATATTCAAACCCGTAGTTGGCCCACTTAAGCAGGTCTTCCAGATAGTAATTGGCCGTCACATACTGTTCCGGCAGGCCGGTATCCCTGCAATTATAGGCAGTCACATCCACCACCTTGCTGCCGTCAAAATCTCCTTCCGTCTCCATCTGACTGCTCACCACGCCAAAACGAATGATGTCCGCCATCGCATAGCCAAAAATGGTGTTGAACAGATCCGATTCCTCAAAATCCTTCTCTTTGCTGGAATAATAGGAATAACTGGTGTAACTGCCATTTCCGCGGAATCCCTCGATCCGCACCGTTGTAGATGCCACCGTCACCACCAGGGCAAGCGCCATGACCGCCAGCGCTGCATGCTGCAGAATACGGCAGATGACTCTCACGCCGCTCTTTTGTTTTTTCGGCTTTTTCTCTTTCTCTTCTTTTTTTCCCATCTCTTTACCTCTTTATTGTTTCTCAATCTTATAACCTACGCCCCACACTACCTTGAGATATCTCGGTTCCTTGGGATTGATCTCAATCTTTTCACGGATATGTCTGATATGTACCGCCACCGTATTATCTGCGCCGATCGCTTCCTCATTCCAGATGCTCTCATAAATCTGGTCAATAGAAAATACCCGCCCGCAGTTCTTCACAAGAAGCAGCAGGATGTTGTACTCGATGGGCGTCAGTTTCACACTGTCCCCATCCACCGTCACTTCCTTGGTGTCATCGTTGATGCACAACCCGCCCACCTGAAAAAGCGCATTGTTCTCTGTATTCAGATTCCCCAGAGTGGTGTACCTGCGCAGGTTGGATTTGACTCTTGCCACCAGTTCCAGGGGGTTGAAGGGTTTTGTGATATAATCATCGGCACCGATATTTAAGCCTAAGATCTTGTCACTGTCCTCCGACTTGGCAGACAGGAAGATGATCGGAATGCTGGAATACTCCCTGATCTTAAGTGTAGCATGGATCCCGTCCAGCTTCGGCATCATGATATCGATGAGAAGCAGATGTATCTGCTGCTCCTTCAGCACCTTGATCGCCTGCTGTCCATCATAAGCCTTAAAAATTGTGTACCCTTCCTGTAACAGATAGATCTCTATCGCATCCACGATCTCCCTGTCAT
>CAYUKT010000274.1:0-3728 GCA_964445285.1 uncultured Bacteroides sp.
AGGTTTATGAGCTACTCGGTGCAGAAGTTTACTTATACTTTGATCTCGCTGAGTTCCCGATCACAGCAAGAGTAGATTCCCGCACATCAGCAAGACCTGGTGATACCGTTAAGTTTGCGTTTGATGTTGAGAAGATTCATATCTTTGACAAAGAGACAGAGCAGACGATCACCAACTAATCAGAATGTTCATAAGGGGGATGCTTTGGCATCCCCCTTTTTATAGAATAGGAAAATTCTTCGCTTATCCGAGGCCGCGAAGCAAATTTACTTTTGTATAAGGCATAAGACAGAGAGGGTACTGTATGATTTCAAGTCAGATTATTAAGACCAGTATTGAAGAACTGAAAGTTATTTCCAAGATTGACATGGTAGTGTGGGATTTAGAGGGAAAGGTGGTTGCGGCTACTTTTGAACCGGAAGATATCACGCCTGCGCTGATTACGGGATTTGCAGAGTCACCAGCAGACAGCCAGGTCATAGGCGTGCATCATCTGATGAAGGTATTGGATGAGGATGAGGTCCTTTTTATTCTGGATGCCAAGGGCACCAGCGAGGATACTTATATGATCGGAAAGATAGCGGTCTGTCAGCTGCAAAATCTGATCATCGCCTATAAAGAGCGCTATGACCGCAATAACTTTTTCCAGAATCTGCTGTTGGATAACATGCTGTTAGTAGATATCTACAACCGTGCCAAAAAACTGCATATTGAGGTGGCGGTGCCAAGAGCAGTCTTTTTGATTGAGACAGATAAGGAGAAAGACTCCACAGCCATGGAACTGTTAAATGGCATGTTTTCATCCCAGGTAGGCGATTACATCACATCGGTGGATGAGAGCAATGTAATCCTGATCAAAGCGCTTATGACTGAAGATAGTTATGACAGGCTGGATCAGATTGCGCATACCATTGTGGATATGATGAATATGGAAGCGATGCTCAATGTGCGTGTGGCTTATGGTACGATCGTGGGCGAACTTAAGGACGTATCGAAGTCCTATAAAGAGGCAAAAATGGCCCTTGATGTAGGCAAGATTTTCTATGCGGAAAAGAAGGTGACAGGGTACAATACTCTGGGAATCGGAAGGTTGATCTATCAGTTGCCGATCAATCTGTGCAAGATTTTTATCGAAGAGATCTTCGGGGATAACGTGCCGAGTGAACTGGATGATGAGACGCTCACAACGATTAATAAGTTCTTTGAAAACAATCTGAATGTATCTGAGACATCAAGACAGCTTTTTGTACACCGGAATACATTGGTGTATCGGATTGAGAAGCTGGAAAAGAGTACCGGTCTGGATATCAGGACGTTTGACGATGCGTTGACGTTCAAGATTGCCCTGATGGTGGTTAATTATATGAAGTATCTGGATACTTTGGATTATTAAAGGAATTCTGAGTTTGCAGCAAGAGAGCAGACAAAAATATGCGCAGTGGAATTTATGCCGGACAGCGAGAGATTGTCCGGCATATTTTTATGGATCGAGGCATATATATTGGATAGATGCCTACAGGCAGTACAGGCTTCAAGTCATATAGGAGAGAGGGAAAGCTATGTACCAGAAGGAAATCATCTACATGGGACTGCACAAGGATGGAAGCAGATTGGGGAGCGCAGGTTTTTTGAAAGTGGAGAGCCGGGATAAGGAGAGCAGTCTGTATCTTAAGGTTAAGAATATACCGCACTCGATAAACGGCAGATTTCCGGTAAGATTTTATAATGGCTCAGACTGGAAAGAAGTGGATGGGATCACATTGCAGGAAGGAAGCGGTCTGTGGGAAGAATGCGAACCGGAGTCCCTGCGGCAGATACGTCTGCAGATCATATTACCGGGTGGATATCTCATCGAAGGGATCAGCAAACAGGCACAGGAGAAATTTTATGAGAGACAGAAGGATGAGGGAGTCTCCGAAAAAGTGGGTACATCTTTACAGGAAAAAAAGGAAGAAAAGACGATACAGGATATAACGGATCTACAATATGACACAGATGAGATAAGAAACAGCAGGAAAAGTGCGGATGAGGAAAGAAGCGAGGTAGACAGGATTACTACAAAAAGTGATGCTATGAACAGAGAAAGAGATAACGAAGAAGAAAGCGGGGCAGAAAGCCAGGATACAGTGGAGCGCATCCCGGTCCAGAAGCAGAGAAGGAGTCCCCTGGAAACTGCTGCGGAACCGCCAGTCATGGTTTCGGAAGAACTGCCGCCTCCCATGGCGGATAAAATGCAGATGAATGATGTTAAAGAGGACAAGTGGGAACAGATCCTGGATACCTATGATCAGATTCATCCCTATGGAGATGAGAGAGTCTATGTGAAACTGGAACCCAAAGATTTTGTAATCCTGCAGGCAAAATATCAACACCTGGTCAACAACAGTTTTCTTCTGCATGGCTTCTATAATTACCGCTATGTGATTTTGGGAAAAGAGAGCGATTGCTATCTGGGTGTACCCGGCGTATTCTATGAGAGAGAAAAGATGGTTGCATTGATGTTCGGTTTTGAAGCCTTCGAGTGCCAGAGTGGTGAGGCAAGGCCGGGAGAGTTTGGTTATTATCTGCGTAAAGTGGAACTTTGACGGTCAGATACCTTCACAGTCAAAATCGGGAATAAAACTCTCCGAAGCAGTTTCGCCCTCCTGTATAAAACCGTTTTCAATGCCGATTTGGATGGCATAGTCCACAATCCTGTCGTATTCTTCCGCAGATATCCTGCGGTTAAGGGCAGGGATATCCGCAACACCCGGCATGGGAGTATATTGATTCATGATACTGACATATATGTCATTTCCATAAGCCTGATGCAGGTAATGCAAAAGAAGGCGGGAATCCGCCTCACATCCCGGCAGAAGCAGATGGCGGACAATGACACCTTTTAACATCAGGGAATCTTCACCGTCCACAAAGATGGGATGTCCCGTCTGACGAAGCATCTCTGAAATTGCGGCAGAGGCCTTGATAAAGTAATCGGGTGCGTTAGAATAACGGGCACTTAGGGCAGAATCATAGTATTTTAGATCAGGAAGATAGATGTCAACCAAACCTTCTAAACGCTTGAGGGTATCGACATTCTCATAGCCGGAAGTATTATAGACAACGGGAATCGTAAGGCCGTTGTCTTTTGCCGTCTGCAGGGCTTTCATGATCTGCGGAACAAAGTGTGTGGGTGTCACCAGATTAATGTTGTGCGCCTTCTTATCTTGTAATTCCAGGAAAATTTCAGAGAGACGTTCCACAGAGATTTCCCTGCCGGTCTGTCCCTGCGCGATCGTATGATTCTGACAGTAGATGCAGTGCAGATTACAGCCGCTGAAAAAGACAGCGCCGGAGCCGTTAGTGCCGGACAGGCACGGCTCTTCCCAGTAATGCAGTGCGGCGCGTGCGGCCATGATTCGGTCGGACTGCCCGCAGAAACCGGTCTGACCGGCCGTCCTGTCCACATGACATTTACGGGGACATAAGGTGCAGTCTGACAAGTCCGGTACGGAAGGTGTGTTTTTGCTTGATGGATTAGTATGGGGGTGTAAAGATATTTCTTTCATTTTCCTAAGATTCACAGCGTGACAACAATCGATCTTTTCAAGGACTAAAGTAGATTGTGTTAAAATTATTTGAAAACCGTGCGCTTTATGTCGAACCGAACCTAAGCACGTTACCTTTACAGTTAACTCCGCCAGGCACCCTCACGGCACATGAATGGTTCCACTTAGTGCTGCTGTGTT
>CAYUKT010000275.1:0-3728 GCA_964445285.1 uncultured Bacteroides sp.
CAATATATACGTTAAAAACACAACCGCAGATTAATCTCCGATCTTGTCGGAGTCTTTGTCTGCCGTTCATCCATGATTCCTTAAAAACATATTCTATAACATATATTGCGCCACAGTTCCCATTGTATCCTGACATAATCCGGCAGATTTTTAGCTTTAAACCTCACCTTATTGGCTTTCCCTTCTGCGGACAAGCATAATCGAAAGCCTTTTATCAAGCCTCTCACATACACACCGCACAATCCTTTGCGAAGGAAAAAAAGCAACTTTATGAAATATCCGGCAAGTAAAAGGGGCATATTTAATAAGATCTGTAAAAAAGGCATATTTTTATAAATCAGATAGATGCTGTTCCTGGCCGAAAGATCAACCTTGAATGCGTTATGCCTCGAACCGGAAAAACCGCTTCCTGCATGATAAACCTGTGCCCCCGGAATATAAAGATTCCGATAACCCGCTATCCTGGCCCGATAACCTATATCAATATCTTCCAGATAAGCAAAATGATTCTCATCCAAAAGCCCTATCTGGGATAATACCTCCCGGCGGTAGATACAGGCACCCCCGCAGGACGCAAAAATATCCCTTTCCCGCTGATACGCCTCCCTGTCCTTATCCTTGCCTGCCGCAAAAGCCCAGCCGAGTGCACAGTAATAATCCCCTGCATCGTCAATCAAGTGCGGTTTCTTCAGATTGATCATCTGCGCCGCTCCCGAAAAAATCTTTTTATCCCGCTGAAGGGGTTCTTCCAGCGCACGCACAAATCCCCGTCTGACCACCGTATCATTATTCAATAAAATAACATATGTTGTTCCGCTGTCTATAATCCCCATGTTTACCGCTTTGCAAAAGCCCTGGTTATCCGCCAGCGCAATCACCTTCACAGACGGGAACTTTTCTTCCACCAATTCCCTGCTGCCGTCCGTAGAACCATTATCCACCACGATCACATTGGCAGGTTCCGCCTCCAAAGATCCTAGACAATTTTCGATATAGTTTATTCCATTATAATTGGGGATAATAATTGTGGAACGTATTACCCCATCGTCTTCCTGTCTGTCGTGCTGTGGTTTCATCCCTGTCTTTTACCTCTATTTCATATGATTCCCTCGTTGCCGCCAATCTGTCTTATTCTTTTATAAAGATTCGAATGTCGGGCGTTTGCGTCCGGTTCCACTGTCTCGCCAAAATGCTTAGAAAATCCATTTGACGAAACCGGGCACGAGGGAACTTTTTGTACAGGATGCCATTTCCATTTACAAACGTCACCTTTTGACAGCCGAATCTTATAAACAAATCGTAATCTCCGGATCCCACACAGCCAGATATCCTTCATTGCGCACAGCCTGTCCAAAGGCCAGGCTTAACTTCCGATAACCGGCCTCATCACAGTTAAGCCCTGCCACATTAGCGATGATCATATCCTTCTTACCATGCCTTGTCTTAACCTGCACCACTCTCTCCCTGTAGGGAATCCCCAGAATCTGTGTGAAGACCGGCTGCAGCTCCTCCCGTACCCGCATACAGCGGACATCCACCGCCTCACAATCCTGTTTTAGAATCGCACGGTGTGTACTGCCGCCGCTGTAATGCCTGTTCAATCCCTGAAACAGGCATTGCCCCGCCTCATCATAACCGCCAGCATAAATCCTGCCGTGGGCATCCAGAATCCTGCCGCCAACAACACCCACATCCTTCCTGGCCGTCAGGATATCTGGTTCATAACAGATGTCATAGAATCCCAGATGCAGGCTGTGTTCCACCCGTACCGCAAGTCCCCGCTCCCGACAGAAATCTGCCAGGGCCATCCTTCCCGCTTCGTAGGCATAGGTCTTGCTCTGTGTATTCAAAGCCGTGGACTGGGCATGGGAGCGCCAGTGATAGAGCACTCTTGGAATATGGACGATCACCTTGTCCATTCTGCCCGAAAATCCCCTTTTTAATAAGTTATCCACAATCCGTAACACCAGATCGTAATCCTGCGCGCCATCATATTCCCCGCGCAATTCCAGTGTTTTCATGGTTTTTGCTTCGACCACCATAAAATGACACACGTAATTATTTGATAGCACTAAATCCAGATTAAATTTTTGTTTTATATGGGGAGAGATAAATATTTTAGACGTCTCATCGTATTTATCTTCATCTGAATAGAGCAGGATAGGAGCACAATTCTGCACCCTGCTCTCCTGTAGGGCGACAGCCATACAATATAAAGCATCAGGTGTTATGAAATCATCGTGATCCAAAAGCGCAATATATTCTCCTGCTGCCAGTGCAATACCGGCATTGGTGTTTCCGGAAATCCCCAGGTTGTTCGTAAGGCGGCGGTACTTAATGCGTATATCCTTTGTCTCTTCTAACACCTGGCGCACCGTCTGTTCCACCCGATCGCTCTCCGATGCATCCACAATGATCAGCTCCCACCTTCGATAACTCTGGGCGCGTACAGACGCGATCATCTCCCGCAAATGCATCTCTTCCGTCTCATAAGCCGGCGTTACAATGCTGAACAGACAGGGATTGTTCTCCATCTCCCGGCGCTGTCTCATAAGCTTTTCTGCCGAGGGAGCGATATAACAGTAATCTGTCGTTCTCTCTTCCTCCACTCGTTCCTTCGCCGCATAGTATGCATGACTAATGCCGTTCTTCTTAAGGTAATTTATGGTCTTTCTCACGTTATCCATCTTCCAGATCCGATTGCCCACTGCCACGCCTCCTGCTTACAAGATGTAATGAAATCGCCCTGCTCACCGCAGGGCGATTGTCACGTTTTTCTTACAGATTTTTCTTAAGGTCTTCCGTCAGCTGATCCAGTTTTGCCTGCGCATCCTCAAGGCTGGTTCCCTTCACGCCCATATAGAATTTGATTTTCGGCTCTGTGCCGGAAGGTCTCGCACAGCACCATGAATCATTCGTCAGGTCAAAATACAGCACGTTGGACTGCGGCAGTCCCGTCTCACCCTCTGCCCCGGTCTCCAAATTCAGAGTCTTTCCGGTATCGTAATCCCGGAATTCCTTGACCTTCAGCTCTCCAAAGTTCTTCGGCGGATCCTTGCGAAGCTTGTTCATCAACTCCTCGATCTCTTTCGCCCCATCGATACCCTTCATGGTGATGGAATACTGGCTCTCTTTGAAGTAGCCATATTTTTCATAAAGTGTGATCATCTGATCCCACACAGTCTTACCCTGTTTCTTGCACCATGCCGCCATCTCGCACAGGCACATTACCGCCACAATGGCATCCTTATCCCTCGCATGGGTACCCGCCAGACAGCCATAACTCTCCTCCAAACCAAACACATAATTATTGGAGCCGCTCTGTTCAAACAGTTTAATCTGCTCACCGATGTACTTAAAGCCTGTCAGGACCTCAATAAATTTCACCTTGTAGTCCTCAGAAATCGCCCGAGCCATATTGGTGGTAACGATGGTGGTAACAAGTGCCGGATTCTCAGGCATCTTACCTGTAGCTGTTCTCTCTCTCAGGATATACTCCGCAATCAGCATACCAGACATATTGCCCGTGAAAGGCACATACTCGCCGCTCTTGGTATCCAGTGCGTAGATACCCAGTCTGTCCGCATCGGGATCCGTGGCCAGCACAATGTCCGCGTTCTTTTCCTTCGCCAGTTTAAGCGCCAGCGTAAAGGCCTTGGGATCCTCCGGATTCGGATAATCCAAAGTGGTAAAGTCGGGATCGGGCATCTCCTGCTCCGGTACCACAT
>CAYUKT010000276.1:0-3726 GCA_964445285.1 uncultured Bacteroides sp.
AATATATGATGTTACAAGTTCGATTTCCCCTTTTCTTATTATATCTTGAATATGAAGCTTTGCCTGCGTCTCCAAATGAATACGCATCTGAGACTGATCATCATAAGGGCGATTATAGCTGCAATTATCTAAATATACTCTCACCTCTTCATCCTCCTTAACCACCGGTCGCTTTAAATGTCTATGTTTTAAAAAGAAAGCTTAAACGATACACGGCAATCAATATTATTTATCTAATTCCCTATAACATCCTACAGCCTCGCCAAAGTCTCAAACGTCCCGTTGATATTGATCCGTCCATATCCCCATCGTGTATCCGGATATATAATATCCCCGGAACGGTCCGCACCCTGGATCAGATAGCTCTTCGTCCCCCTGCTGTCTACCGCCGGTGCGCTGCTGTCCACAACAGCCCATTCCATAAACTGGGCCGCACATCCCGCCGCCAGCGCTGCTGCCATGCAGGAACCGCTCTCTTCCCCCAGGATGGCCGGGACTCTCACGCCCGGAGCTGCCAGATCCGGTTTGATACCGCCGTTTCTGGTATACCCCCTGCCGGAGACAGGATACCAGCTGTCCGTGTGGCTGTTGTAAGCGGATATGGTGATAACCTGGGCCGCGTTGGAAGGCTCTGTCAGCGTCACCTCCGGACTGGGGGAAAGGAATGTGACACTATGCTCCAGAAACTGCTCAATGGGCAGCCACATATGATAAAGCCCTGTACCCCGCATCTGTCTTTCCGAAGAGCTCACCGACACCGTCCAGATTCCCGGCGTGGGATTATCAAACCGTATAAAAATCAAAGGATCCCCGGCATCCTTCTCCACCAGCACCACCGCCAGCGTTATTCTGGTCCTGTCGAAGATAAAATAAATACTCTTATCGATCCCATTACGAAAATCAAGGATCGGAGAAACCTCTCCGCCCGGCGCTCGTATGGAAATGGCATAATCATCAGGCAGGCTTCCCCACAATTCCATACAGAAACCTTTCATGCGCTCCGCGACCCGTATTTCCACGTCACTTGGCATAGAATGTTCATAATGGTGTTCCTTGTCCCCTTCATTGCCGCCGCAGACCACCACAGACCGGCTCCTGCGGCTCGCCACAATATTCAGGTAAGAAGCAAGCGGGGAAGTCCCGTCATGACTGCCCATGTTCGTACCGATCCCCAGAACGATCACCACCGGCTTACTGAAAGGTATGGCCATCTGCTGTATATACTTGACAGCCTCCATGATATCATTTTCCTGATAAGCCTCCGCATTGTCATCAATCAGGTAATAATCCCGGAGATATTGTTTGGCCCCTTTTAACTTGACCACCGCAATATCCGCCCGGGGCGCAGCTCCCCTGAACGTCAGCCCCTGATTTAACAGGCTTCCCGCTGCCGCGGATGCCATCTGCGTACCGTGACCGATAGTGTCCGTGGTGGGAACCACAGACAGCGGATCATCAAAGGAAAGCGCCCTATCGATATCCGCCCGGCGGTACTCCGTCCCATATGCAAAACCTTCTGGCGGCTCTCCTGTCTGTATGGTCTGGTCCCAGATGGAAACAATACGGCTGCTGCCATCCTCTTTTCTGAATACATCCATTTCATAGCGGATCCCTGTGTCAATAAAGCCGATGATCACGCCGTTTCCCTGTAAGGCCAGAGGGGGATTCTGCACCTGGATATTCCCCATGGCATTGAGACACTCCGGATTAAATAAAGCATCCTCCACCTGCATCAGCCCGTACAGATTCGGGATCGCAGAATAGCCATAATAACCGATAGACATGGGCGGAGTCTCACTGCGTTTCACATTGGTAACACCATATCCTTCATCTATCCGGTGATGGCAGAAATCTGTGCCCACTGCTTCAAAAAATTGTTCCGCGCCCTCATAGTCTGTGATAAGATCAACATAATCATTGGATAAGATTTTTTCTTTACAGGTCAATTCCACTTCAACAGATTCAATAACATTCGCTATTCATTCTGTCCTTTCACCCGATTACTCTCTTATCTTTATTCTATGTCTACACTTCTGCTTCTATCACATTCAGCCGGTCCGGATGTTCCAGACTGTTGCTCCGGATGTCGATCACCGGTCCTCCTGTGCCTTCAATATACTCTCTCGTAATGGTCACCCGGCCAATATTGTCATCTTTGGGCACCTCATACATGATATCCAGCATAAACTCTTCAATAATAGCCCGCAGCGCCCTGGCACCAGTATCCTTCTCCATGGCTTTCTCAGCGATCGCCTCAAGGGCTCCCTGGTCAAAATTAAGCTGCACCTCGTCCAGCTCCAACAGTTTCTGATACTGTTTTAAGATAGCATTTCTCGGCTCACTTAAGATCTTGACCATCATCTCTTTGGTCAGTCCCTCCAGGGTAAAGATAACCGGCAGACGGCCGATAAACTCCGGTATCATCCCAAATTTCTTGATATCCTCCACCGTCACCCGCTTTAAGATATTCTTTTCCTTATCATACTTATCCTTCAGCTCCGCACTGTAACCAATGGAAGTCTTTTTATTCAGTCTCTGCTTGATGATCTCTTCCAGATCCGGGAAGGCGCCGCCACAGATGAAAAGGATATTCTTGGTATTGACCGTGGCAAGCGGTACCATGGCGTTCTTGGAATTAG
Organism: uncultured Bacteroides sp.; assembly: GCA_964445285.1. Classification (GTDB taxonomy): domain Bacteria; phylum Bacillota; class Clostridia; order Lachnospirales; family Lachnospiraceae; genus UBA3282. The sequence goes on from CAYUKT010000276.1 coordinate 2,640, forward strand.
CGCCCACCGGCACCTCCACCTCCGCACCCTCTAAAAGCTTCAGCATCCCCTGCTGCACCGACTCTCCGCTGACATCCCTGGAATTGGTGTTCTTTTTCTTGGCAATCTTATCAATCTCATCAATAAAGATGATACCCTGCTCTGCACGCTCCACATCATTGTCTGCCGCTGCCAGCAGCTTGGACACCACGCTCTCGATATCATCGCCGATATAGCCCGCCTCCGTGAGAGAGGTCGCATCCGTGATTGCTAACGGCACATCCAGCAATCTGGCCAGTGTCTTGACCAGATAGGTCTTGCCGCAGCCTGTAGGTCCGATCATGAGCATATTGGACTTCTCAATCTCTATCTCATCCATGGTGCCGGTAGCCACTCTCTTATAATGATTATAGACCGCCACAGACATGACTTTCTTGGCGTGTTCCTGCCCTACCACATATTCGTCCAGCTTGGCCTTGATCTTATGGGGCGGCATGATATTGCGGATATCAATCTCTGCCTTGGCATCCTTTTTCTTCTTTTTCTTCAGCTTCTGCTTGTTGGGAATCCCGCCATCTCCCTGCAGATCTGCCAGATTGACAAAACTGATATTCGGAAAGCCCCTGCCATTAAGATCATCCATATCATCATGGTTTAAAAGCCCCTGATAATCAAACTGGCTGACCGTATCCATGGTCTTATGCATACAGTCGTCACAGACGCAGATATGATTGGGCAGACGGAACATCCTGCCCGCCTTGCTCTCCGGCCGGCGGCAGATAAAGCAGACGTCCTCATAGCCATCGTCATGGTCATCCTTCCCGGCATCCGCTTTTACTACTTCTTTCTGTACATTAGCCGGCTCATCCTTCTGTTCGTGACCATCATCCCCCGGAATATCTTCCACTTCCCGGAAATCCCATGTCTTGCCTTCTTTTTCCTTCTCTATATCATCATACTTATCGTCATACATATCCTCAGCTTCTCCCTTTCTGACATATATGTCATTTTGTTATATCCTATCTCAGACAATGCTTCTGCCCATCCGTTTTCTCACCTTTTTATCATAATATAAAACACACATTCCCACAAGTAAACATTTTCTAAA
>CAYUKT010000277.1:0-3696 GCA_964445285.1 uncultured Bacteroides sp.
GGAAAAGATCGTTATGCGTCTTACATCCAAGAACGCACTGACTAAGGAGAAGAGCCAGTTGGGACTAAAGCCTGATGAGCTGAAGAAATTTGACCACATTTTGAGAAATCCGCATGGTATTCTGCTGGTGACCGGTCCTACCGGAAGCGGTAAGTCAACAACCTTGTATACAGCGCTCAGTGAACTCAACAAAGAAGACGTTAATATCATCACCGTAGAGGATCCCGTAGAGGCTAATATCGATGGCATCAATCAGGTGCAGGTGAATACTAAGGCAAACCTGACCTTTGCTTCAGCGCTTCGTTCCATTCTTCGACAGGACCCGGATATCATCATGATCGGTGAGATTCGCGACCAGGAGACCGCTTCTATCGCAGTACAGGCATCTATCACCGGCCATCTGGTGGTGTCCACACTGCACACAAACTCTGCCGCCAGCACCATTACCCGACTGGCGGATATGGGCATAGAGCCTTATCTGATCGCAGATTCCACAATAGGCGTCATTGCCCAGCGACTGGTGCGCCGCCTTTGCCCTGAATGTAAGAGGAAAAAGAAAGCGGATGCGGAAGAACTGGAACTTTTGATGCTGGAACCAGATGCAGATGTGACGATCTACGAACCCTGCGGCTGTCCGAAATGTGACGGCACCGGCTTTAAAGGTCGTATCGGCGTCTATGAGATCATGGAAGTGACCCAGCCCCTTAAGAACATTATCAGTAAGAAGGGTTCGGCCGAGGATATCAAGAATAAGGCGCTGGAAGAGGGGATGAACACCCTGCGCATGAGTGCGACCAAATACGTGCTGGAAGGTATTACCTCCGTGCAGGAGAGGATGAGGGTATCGTTTGATATTTAGGATAATGAGAAAAGGGTTAAGATATAAATAAACGAAATAACGTTTATTTATTTTAGAAAATAAGGTTGACAAATTCTGAAAAAGGAAGTATTCTAATAATGAAACAGCCGGTCATCATGGCTTATGTGACCGGCTGTATCTATCAGCGGGAGTTCATACCCGCATCGGGTATTCTGGCAGATTCTGCCATAATTTCACGGATAAAGGCAGAGTCAGCAGTCATGTAAAGGACAGCCCTATGGCTCTGCATGTAGGAGGAGTTATATGGGACAGAAAGACCTGGCAGCCAAACGGTTTGAGAGCAGCCCGGAGGTGTTTGCAGATATTATTAATGCATTTATTTACGAGGGAGAGCAGGTGATATTACCCCAGAATCTGCAACCGGCTCCCACAGAATCCCTCTATTCTGTTCAAAATGGGAAATTGAGCAACCAATACAATGACGTAAGCAAATATGAAATAAGAAATGGAAAGATTGTGATGCAGTATACGTTGGAAAATCAATCTGGACCGGATTATAGGATACTACTTCGTAAGGCTGGTTATGAAGGTGCAATCTACAGACAGCAGTATAATGGCAAGGATACCTTTCCTGCGATAACGCTAGTGTTGTATTGGGGTGACACGATGTGGAATCCTGGTTCTGATCTATATAAATTTTTTCGTAGGCAAAAGATTCATCGAAAAGCCAGAAAATATATTGATAATGTCTGTCTGCACTTGTATTCGATGAAGCGCCTTCCCTGGGAAATAAGACAAAGATTTAGGAGTGACATGAGAATGGTGGTCGATTACCTGGCGGAAGGAGAACTGTATGAGGCCACAGATCAGGAGATTGCAGATCTGGATGCGATGATACGTATGCTTTATGCGCTGACGGGCGAGATGGATTTTATGGAACACTTGGAATTTTTGCAAAAGAGGCTGGAGAAAGGGGAGAAGATTACGATGGGTTATGCATTAACAAAGTATATGGAGAGAGGACGCGAACAGGGGATACAAGAAGGAAAAAGAGAAGGAAAACGAGAAGGAAAGCGAGAAGGAAAACGAGAGGGAATAAAAGAAGAGAAGCTGCGTTGTGCAGAGGCGTTTGTGGCAGAGACTGTGATGCAAAAGCAACCGAAAGAATATATTATAGGGATGTTGCAGACCTGTTTCCGGCTGAAAGAGGAGGAGGCGGTCAGTTTGTATCGGAAAGGAGTCATGTAACTATATGATGATAGATCCTGTAACTGTCCTGACAGGATTGGAAATGTAAGATACAATTTAGATTGCCCGCCTGTCATAAAAGGATTATAATACTTAGTAGATTTTTACAAAAGCGCATAAAAGCATATGCAAAACGGGAGAGGAAAATGAAGATGCAGACAGAGGCAGGGCAGGAATATCAGTTGTTACATAAAATATACCAAATACTTCAGGCAGCAGCTGACAAGCTGACAGCGTTTGCCGGGAAAGTGGAGGCTGTACCGGGAAAGATTCCGGAACTCATGGTAATGTTCATATATACGGCAGCGCATTTGGGCATGGCGGTTTTTCATGAACCTTTCTTTGATGAGGCGGAAGCCTGGCAGATAGCAAGATGTGTATCGCTTAAGACACTGTTATTTGAGACCACACACTATGAGGGACATCCGCCGCTTTGGCATCTGATCCTAATGCCTCTTGCTAAAGCGGGGGCACCGTATGAATTGTCACTGACGCTGGTGAATCTTGTGTTTATGGGAGTCTCGGTATTCCTTATCCTGCGCTGCGCCCCTTTCCCGCGTATTGTGCGGCTTCTTTTACCGTTTACATATTTCTATTTTTATCAGTATGGCGTAATCTCCAGAGTATACTGTGTGATGGTTTTAGAATTTGTGCTGTTAGCCATGGCTTACAGAAGCAGAAATGAAAAACCCGGCAGATATGTGGCGGTCATGATGATATTGTGTATGACGACTGCCTATGGGCTTGTGATAGCGGGCGGTCTGGCGCTGGTCTGGTTGTGGGAGATCTGGGACAGGAAGGGTATTCGCGGTCTGGTGGGAAGATATGGTAAGGACCGCAGGATCTGGTGGCTGGGAGCGCTTCTTGTGACGGCAGTCTGTGTTATCCTGTTGATTATGCCGCGGGAGGATACGTACGCGACAGCAGCGGTGGATGACATCCGCAATCCTTTCTGGGTGCGGTTATTTTACATGCTTATGATTCTTCCGGCGGATGTGACGATGACGAATGTCTACGGTGATCATCTTACGCTGTCATGGGCGTTTTTGCAAATATCGACACTGATCAGCGGCTGTATTGTGGGAGTGTTGATTTGGTTTTTACTCTTATATTATGGAAAGAAAAAGAAAACCGTTCTGTTGTGTGTCCTGCCCTACGGTATATATGCGCTCTTTTCAGCAGTGGTGTATGTTTCGCTTCATCACACAGGGATTGGTTTGTTATACCTGTGCTTTTGGGTGTGGGTAACAGTGGAAACGGAGCAGACAGGTCAGAAAGATAAGGGGGAAAAACGGGGAAAGCTGGAAGTACCCGTGAGATGCGGGGCTGTTTTGATGGGTACGGCAGCGCTTGGAATTTCCATTTTCTGGACAGTGGCTTCCTGTAGACTGGATATTGATAAAATTTATGCATCGGGACGGGAGGAGGCAAAATTTATCAAGGAACATCATCTGGACCAGTACAGGGTGATGTCTGCGTGGAGTGTCAGTCATGATGAGGAAGGGAACATTCAGCATGTAGATATCAATGAATGTGACCGGGCGGTAAATATTGCGCCATATTTTGAGCACAACATCTTTATGAATTTTAATGAAGGAAAAGATGACAGGAACTATATCGTACATATA
>CAYUKT010000278.1:0-3654 GCA_964445285.1 uncultured Bacteroides sp.
TGCGGAATCGGTCTGGAAAAATAAAATCCCTGCTGCGCCTGACATCCCACTTCCTTAAGGTAATTGCTCTGTTCCACCGTCTCTACGCCCTCGCACAGCGACATAATCTGCAGCTTTTTGGCCATATCTACCACGCAAGAGATAATAATCTTATCACTCTCCTGCAAATCTCCCTCTTTCAGGAATACCTTATCCAGCTTAATGATATCGATGGGCAGTTTGCTGAGCAGATTCAGGGAAGAATAACCGGAACCAAAATCATCCATGGACACCTTAGTACCCATATTATGTAAACCTTTTATTAATTTCAATGCCTGCTCCGTGTTGTCCAGATATATACTCTCCGTCAACTCAAATTCCACCATAGAATAGGGAATTTGATATTCCTCAAACAATTCCTTCACATATTCTAAAATGTACATCTTATTTAAGTGTACGCGAGATACATTCAGGGAGATAGGTACTACCTTTTTCCCTTCTTTTATGCGATCCGCAATAAAACGAAACACCTCTCGGTACACATAGTAATCCACATCGACAATCTGTCCGCTTCTTTCTATCAGCGGGATAAATTCATCCGGGTAAACAAAACTTCCATCCGGTTTCTGCCAGCGCACCAACGCCTCCGCTCCCATCAACTGCATTGTCTCCGTCTCAATCTTAGGCTGGAAAAACACCTTAAATTCCTTATTTGCCAGCGCCTTGGGAATACTGGAAGTGATCTCCACCTCACGCTTGATACCCTCCATCATACTCTGGTCAAAGAGAACACAGCAGTCGTCCTCCATCTCTTTGGCCACTTTTCTGGCCAAGTTGGCATTAGACACCAATGTCTCCGCATCCAGACTCCTGCTATCCTTATTGACGATGCTGATTCCCGTACAGAACTGCAGCCGGCTGTTTAAGTACTTCTCCCGGAATTTAGCCTCCCATATCTGATTCCTGCTGCGAATCATATCCCGGAAGCCCTCTTTGGTATATCCGCCCGGTGCGATCCGGTTCGCCGCCACAAAATTATCCGAATAGACCCTGGCCGCGCCGATCAAAACATTATTATTCGTAGTAAATTCCGCCACAAACTCCTTCAAGAGCGCATTGCCTACTTTATAACCATAAGTATCGTTAATATACTTAAAATGTTTGATATCCGTATAGATGACAATAATTTCGTCATCGCCAATCTGATCTAGCTCCTTTTGCAGATTTTCCAAAAAGACCTCATACCGGTCTAACCCTGTTAATGCATCCTTCATTTCCATTCTTCACCCTAAATCAGTCATTTTTGTATACATTACCCCATTTCAGAAATTTCCACGGCCTTCTGAAAAGCCTCATGAAAAGTCGGACAGGCTTTCTTAAGGGAACATGGTCTTCCATCCTTGTTCAGGAAGCAATGACTGCTTCTCCCGGTAGTCCTCACTTCCCCAGTCTGCCGATCCAGGATCTGATAGGACAATTCCATCCTGATCCCATTATATTTTTCAATCTTAGGCACGACTTCCACCACATCATCAAAACGTACCATCGATTTATAGGTACAAGAAACTTCCAGTACGGGACTTACGATTCCCATTTCTTCCATCCGGCGGTAATCCACTCCCACCTGATGCATATACCAGATCCTTGCGGATTCAAACCAGCGGATATAATTGGAGTGATGGACGATCCCCATCTGATCTGTCTCATAATACTGTGCACGAAGTTCGTATCCCTGCATATCTCCACCCCTGTCCTCTGGCTGTTCCCTCGCTATCCCGATTTCCCATACCATTATTACTCTACGATGTTACCACCAAGATGTCAACATATGTCGACAAATTTCATACCTGCTGCGTCAGCACGTCCAAAAGATACGCCCAGACACGCCCCACGGAAGCAATATCCATCCGCTCTTTGGTCGTGTGTACGTCATATATATCCGGCCCGATACAGACACAATCCAGGCCCTCTATCTTACCGGATAAGATACCGCATTCCAGTCCCGCATGAATTGCCTGCAGCATCGGCTGATGCCCATACATCTTCTCATAAATCCGTACCATCTTATCCCGCAGCGGCGACTCTTTCCGATAAGCCCATCCTGGATATCGTCCGCGGATGGATACCTCAGCTCCCGCCTTTTGGGCAATCCCTGCCATCCGGCCACAGAGTTCTTCCTTCTTACTGTCAACCGAACTTCTGACCGCATACTGTAACCGCAGCCCTTCATCGGACAAAAGCAGCACCCCCAGATTCAAAGAAGTCTCCACCATTCCTTCCACATCCCTGCTCATAGCCATCACGCCATTTGGCAGTTCTCCTAGGCATTGCAGTGCACACCGTGCACTGTCCGGTGTGTAAAAAGCCCTCTCTCCCAACATTGAATGGCACACCACTTCCACCCCGGAATCCGTTTCCTGCAAAGCCTCTTTCATCTTCTGCCCCTGCTCTTTGACTACCGTTTCCAGCGTTTCCTTCTCTTCCTCTTTCACCGCCAGGACTGCCATAGCTTCCCTGGCAATGGCATTGTCCGCCACACCACCCTGCATACTCACAAGACGGATCGGCATATGCGTCCCAACCGCTCGCAGAACATCTCCCAGAAGACAGTTGGCATTTCCCCGGCCCTTATCAATCTCCATGCCGGAATGCCCGCCTAACAGACCAGTCACTTTGACCTCTGTCAAATGCATATCATCAGTCCAGGCGCTATCCTGTTCCCGCTCCATCGGAATTACTACATCCACACGGGCCCCGCCGGCACAGCTGGTGATAAAGATTCCCTCTTCCTCCTGATCCAGATTGATCATACGGCGGCCGCGCAGCATGGACAGATCGATACCTGTAGCACCTTCCATCCCGGTCTCCTCGTCCACTGTCAGGATCACTTCCAGACGAGGCAGGGCGATATCCTGCGCATCCAAAAGGGCAAGACAGTAAGCTACTGCAATCCCGTCATCACCACCAAGACTTGTCCCTTCCGCATAGATTCTGCCGTCTGCTTTTTCAAGCCGCAATCCCTCTTTCGCCATATCAATATCACAATCCGGTTCTTTCACCGCCACCATATCCATATGTCCCTGCAGAATATAGGGTTCTTCCTCCTCAAATCCTGCCGATGCCTCTTTGATGATGATGATATTCTTCAATTCATCCTGGATACAGAACAGATCTCTCTCCTCGGCAAACTGCCGCAGATAATCACTGATTACCGCCACATTCCCGGATCCGTGCGGTATCTGACAGATTTCTTCAAAAAAGCCAAACACACTCTTTGGTTCTATACCTGATAATACGCCCATCTCATACCTCCTGGCCAAATATCCTGACTGCAGGCGAAAGATGCTCCCTGCCGCCGCTATGCCTTAATACAAATACAGGACACAGCTCATCACCATGTCCTGTATTTGTATTATATGGAAAATCCCTCTGCTTATTCAAAGTCGGAAAGCTAGTTTAAATTCGCTTTCGCAAGTTCCGCCAAAGATGTGAATCCTGCCGCATCATTGACTGCCATCTCTGCAAGCATCTTTCTGTTCATATCAACACCTGCATTCTTTAAACCAAACATAAATCTGCTGTAGGACAAACCATTCATTCTGGCCGCCGCATTGATACGTGCGATCCACAGCTGTCTGAACTGACGCTTTCTCTCTTTTCTGCCGGCATAGGAGC
>CAYUKT010000279.1:0-3654 GCA_964445285.1 uncultured Bacteroides sp.
AGCAAGCTCCCACGGTCATATTGTACAATCATTTTCGCATGGCTGAACTGTTACCTAAAAAATCCCGTAGGAAGGTAATGAAGTAATACTTATAGTAACTTATGCGCAAAAGATATTGATAAATGCGGAATGATATGTTATAATTTCACAAAAACTTAAAGGAGGAAAACTATGGTTCAGAAATATATATTTGGCAGTCCTTTTCAGACAGATGCGGCAGTGTGTGATATTGCCTGCAGTCAGGGAGAAGTCCCGCACATGAAGCAGGAGAATGGAGAAAAACTTAGTTTTTCCTATCATTTAGGAGCAGAGGATGAAGTGTATGGACTGGGTGAAAATGTGAGGGGGATCAATAAAAGAGGCTGGCGGTACTGCAGCTGCTGTGTGGATGAACCGAATCATACGGAAGATAAGGAGTCGCTCTATGCAGCCCACAACTTTCTGGTGGTGCGGGGACAGACGTGTTTTGGTATTTTTGTGGATACGCCCGGTGTTGTGACGTTCGATATCGGCTATACACATCTGGATGAGATGACGATAACGCTCGCCTATCCGGATGCTGTTATTTATGTGTTTGAGGGTACGCGCGTCCTGGATATTGTGAAGGAATTCCGCAGGTTGATCGGAAGAAGTTATATTCCTCCGAAATGGGCGTTTGGATTCCAGCAGAGCCGCTGGGGATATAAAACGGAAGAGGACATTTATCGTGTGGTCAAGATGCACAGGGACAATCATCTGCCGCTGGACAGTATTTATCTGGACATTGATTATATGGAGCGGTATAAGGATTTTACCATTGACAGGGAGAGGATGCCCCATTTTGAGAAGATGGTGCAGGACCTGAAAGAGGACCATGTGCATGTGGTACCGATCATTGATGCGGGCGTAAAAGTGGAAGAGGGCTATTCCGTTTACGAGGAAGGACTCGAGAAAGGATATTTCTGTAAAAAGGAAGACGGACAAGAATTTACGGCAGGTGTCTGGCCAGGCAGAGTGCATTTTCCCGATATGCTGAACCCGGAGGCCAGAAAGTGGTTTGGTGAGCAGTATCATGTCCTGTTGGATATGGGAGTCGATGGATTCTGGAATGATATGAACGAGCCGTCCATATTCTACGCACAGGAACGTCTGGACAGTGTGATAGATCAGATCGCGGCACTAAAAGGCAGAAATCTGGATCTGGAGACATTTGAGCAGTTTATGGGAGCGGTGAGAAGCCTTTCCGACAATGGGGAGGATTATCAGAAATTTTATCATCAGACATCAGAGGGCAGGGTGAGTCATGACCGGGTGCATAATCTTTTTGGATATAATATGACCAGGGCGGCGGGAGAAGCCTTTGAGCGGCTGTGCCCGGACAGGAGGATCCTGATGTTTTCTAGGTCTTCCTATGTGGGTATGCACCGCTATGGCGGTATCTGGATGGGGGATAACAAGTCCTGGTGGCAGCATATGCTCTTGAATTATAAAATGCAGCCCTCCCTGAACATGGTGGGCTATTTATACACGGGAGGCGATATCGGCGGATTCGGGGCTGATGTCACGGAAGATCTGTTGATCCGCTGGACGCAGATGTCGCTTTTTATGCCTCTTATGCGCAACCACAGTGCCATGGGCACAAGAGAGCAGGAGGTCTATCTGTTTGACAAGAGGGAGGTTTTGCAGGATACTTTACATATCCGTTACGGGCTGCTTCCGTATCTGTACAGCGAGTTTATGAAAGCGGCTCTTGGGGACGAGATGTATTTTAAGCCGTTGTCTTTCTTGTACACAGAAGATGCGTATGCTTCCCAGGTGGAAGATCAGCTGCTGGCAGGAGACAGTGTCATGACGGCGCCTGTGTTTGTCCAGAATGGGAAAGGAAGATATGTGTATCTGCCGGAGGAGATGGCGATGATCAGGATGCGCAGTCTGGACGACTATGATACGGCCAGATATCCTGCAGGCCACCATTATATAGAAGCGGGGCTTAACGAGACGCTTCTCTTTATCCGTCCGGATAAGATGTTGATCATGTCTGATGGCGGAGAATATACGGAGGATGTACATACGGATCATATGACAGTCTTTGCTTTCGTAAAAGAGCGTGCCGTGTATGAATGGTATGACGATGACGGGATAGGCAAAACATATGATGATCCGGATCATATGACAAGAATCACAGTGATGGCGGATGGGACTTATATGTGTGAAGGAAGAAACGTCCGGCTTGCGGTGAAAATGCTATAGGGATTAAAAGGGGAATGGAATGATTACGATCAAGGAGATCGCCGGTATTGTGGGGGTTAGCACAACAACGGTGTCAAATGTCATTCACGGGAAGGCGAAGGAGGTATCCCCGGCTACCGTGGAAAAGATTCAGAAGGTATTAAAAGAGTATAATTATACGCCAAATATCAGCGCCCGGAATCTGGCCAGCAACAGATCGCGCATCATTGGCGTGATCATGAAGTCGCATCATGAGTATGAGAACAACCGCTTTGTGGATCCTTTCGTCAGCGAACTGCTGGGAGGAGTTTTAAAACGCGCGAACCAGAACGGTTATTCTGTCATGGTTTATAATACCTGGGATATTCAGGAACTGAAAAGATATATTATGTCCTGGAATATGGACGGCATGGTCATGGTGGGATTCGTGGCGGAGGAGATCTACTCGATTCAGGCCGTGTGTAACCGGCCGATGGCGATCATTGACGTTTACGATTATCTGGATATGGAAAACTGTATCAGCATAGGCCTGGAGGACAGGAAGGGCATGTACCACATGGTGAAACACGTCATCTCGTGCGGGCATAAAAAGATTGCTTTTCTGGCGGATAATGATATCAATGTGGATCATGAGCGGAGGATCGGGTTTCAGCGGGCCATGAGTGAAGCCGGGCTTGAGGCCGGGGAGAGGGAGTTTATAAAGATCATTCCGGGGGATTACCATCTGCTGGTAAACATGGACGAGATTTATCAGCGTTCGTTTTCATATACTGCCTTGGTATGCGTTTCTGACTATTATGCCGTTCATGTCATGAACGGACTCAAGGACAGGGGGAGAAGCATACCGGATGATATCTCGATCACGGGTTTTGATGACAGTTATCTATCCCGATTTGTACGTCCCGCGCTCACCACAGTCCGCCAGGATGTGGAGCAGAAAGGCAAGACTGCAGTGGAGCATTTGTGCGCCATGATCGAAAATCCTGAGGAGAGAAGTTATCGGAACATTGTTTTCCCTACGGAACTGGTGATACGTGACTCGATCAGGAAAATAGCAGAATAAGATTTCGTGCCAGAAAAAGGTTGTCAGACAAAGGTTTGACAATCTTTTTTTGGTATTAGGAGAGTTCACCGTATTTTCGAGGCTGCAAAGCTGATCTCGCAAGATTAATTCTGAAGTAATTTACCCTTTTATGGAGAACTTACTTTTGCGTATAAGTTATTATCAAAGGAAGCGTTAATGCATAAAAGCATCAAATTATTATACAATATGCACAAAACTAAATCGATTAAATTGTTTTTTGAGGCATAATTTTCGTTAAAAACAGAGGAAATTAATTTTTTAAAAGAAAAATATTGCAGTATGAACATGGTAATGTTATGATTCATAATACAAAATAACTTATGCGCATAAGTTACAAATAAGGAGGACGGGTGAGCATTATG
>CAYUKT010000280.1:0-3642 GCA_964445285.1 uncultured Bacteroides sp.
CCCCGAGGAACCTTTGATGGTGTGCATGACACGGAAAATTTCATTAATATCGGCATCATCGAAGCAGTCTGCATCCTGTTTCTCTAATATTATGCCTTCCAGTTTTTCCAAAAGCTGGCCGCTTTCATACAAAAACATGTCTAGCATACTCTCTGTATTAAATTCTTCTGCCATACTTCCTCCAATCTTAAGGATCTTATTTTACTCTGTCATTAAATAAGGCCCAGCTTATTTAATACCTTTTCAAACTTTTCCACATCTATTGGTTTCCCAGCATAGGCCTCACACCCAAGCTCGAACGCCATCTTTACATTGCGTTCATCATTCAGTGCCGTTGTCATGATGACTTTGACACCCTTGCTCTTAGGGATGCCTCTCTGCGCCTCAATATCCCTGATCGCCTTCAATACCTGATACCCATCCATGACCGGCATCATAACATCAAGGCAGACCAGATCATATGGTTCATCATCCTCCAGCGCCATTAGAAAGGCATCTACCGCTTCCTCGCCGTCCACCATCACATCACATTCCCCGTAACGCGACAGCTGTTTATCCATGAATTTACGGCTGGCGAAGTCATCCTCTGCCAATAAGATTCTCATACGCGCCCGCTCCTTTCTTCTATAGTTATAGACTCTATTTGCTTAACAGGCTATAAACCTTCCCTGCAATCGCCGAAAGTGTCAACTGGTACTGTACCGCTCCTATATCATAAGCCACCTTGGGCATACCATATACAACACAGCTGGCCGCATCCTGACCAATGGTCTGCGCACCGGCATTTCTCATTGCCAACAGCCCCTTGGCGCCATCGCCGCCCATACCGGTAAGGATCACACCAATCGCATTTTTGCCTGCTACCTTTGCCACGGAATTAAACAGTACTTCTACCGATGGGCAGTGCCCGTTCACCCTGTCCGTACCGTTGCACTCTACCTGATATGCACCGGCCACCTTCACCAGACGCATATGCCTGTCACCGGGCGCTATCAATACCTGCCCCGGAAGGACACGGTCTCCTGTCTGAGCTTCCTTCACCGCCACCTCGCACTGGTTATTCAAGCGCTCCGCATACATCTTCGTAAATCCGGGCGGCATATGCTGTACAATGACTACTCCCGGAATATCCCTCTTAAATCCTTTGACCACTTCAAAAATCGCTTCGGTTCCTCCCGTGGAAGCCCCGATGGCCACGATACTGTCCTTATGCCCGACCACCGAGACATTGCTTGCTACGGTAACGGGATCTACCCGCTTAAGCCTGCCCACCTTAGCTGTGGAAGCGATCTTTACTTTGGTCGCCAGCTCCTGGGCAAGGAAATCATTTAACTGCGCGCGATTTAAATTGTTCGGTTTATTTACAAAATCCACAGCGCCTGCCTCAAGCGCATCGAATACTTTATTGTTCAAAGAACTGATCATAACGACCGGAAGCGGATACTGGGGCATCAGTTTCCTCAAAAATTCGATACCGCTCATTCTCGGCAGCTCCACATCCAATGTCATGACATCCGGTTTATACTTTATGATGGCATCTCTCGCTGCATAAGCGTCCTCCGCCTCGGCCACTACCTCTATATTTGGATCCGCATTAAGTCCCTGTACAAGCATGTTGCGAAACATAATGGAATCATCTACAACCAATACTCTTATCGGCCTCATATTCTGCTCTCCTACTTTCTATAGATTGACGGCTGAACATAATTAAATTTCATCATGCGGCGGTCCAGCCTCTCCGTCAGCCCGATGAATAGATAGCCGCCCGGCTCCATGTGGTCATATATTCTCTGAATAAGCTGGTATTTCGTATCATCTTGGAAATAAATCATCACATTCCGCAAAAAGACGATATGAAATTTTCTCTTAAAGGGAAGCGGATCCATCAGATTAAACTGTCTGAATATCACTTCCTTCTTCAAATCATCTTTCACCACAAACTCTTCCGGACCAATCTGTTTAAAGTAATGACGTTTCCAGTTCTCCGGAAGCGGATCGATATGTTCCTTCAAGTATACGCCTTTCATCGCATGTTCCAGAACACGTTTGGAAATATCCGTTGCCAGCAGTCTGGCGTCCCACGACTTATGTTCAATACCCAAAAAATCCTGAATGACCATGGCCAGCGTATAGGGTTCCTCTCCCGTAGACGATGCGCCGCACCAGATCCGCAGGTCTTTCGTATTCATGGCTTTCGCTTTTGCCCATGGAAGCGCCACATTTTTCATAAATTCAAAATGTTCGTTTTCCCGCATAAAATATGTATGGTTAGTCGTCAGTATATTGACCAGATCAGTGGCCTCCGAACCTTTAGGGTTCTTCTCGACTTTCGCCATATACTCATCATAATTGGCATAACCGTTACGGGCAAGATAATTCTCCAGCCGGCCGCCCACCAAAACTCTCTTCTGGCTTAAGTCAATACCATAATTCTTCTTTACGTAACTAACAATCCGTTGAAATTCGCTGTCGGTAATCACTTCTTCTGCCTCCCCAAATTACCACCTTTAATTAAAGCACACTACGACACAAAAGTCAATTTGTTCTCATCTGTCTCCAAATCTTGTTAAAAACGTTCACAACATCCGGATCGTAAAGAATTCCTCCTTTCCCATCAATCTGCTCTACACATTCCTCCACAGTTCCGGCTCCGTTTTCCAGGGTCTGCGTCACCAAATTGTCAAAGTCATTGGCAAGCGCCACGATCCTTGCCTCCAAAGGAATCTTATCACCCGCAAGGGCCGGATAACCTGAACCGTCCCAATATGCATGGTGGTACTTTGCGATATTGACCGCCATAGATAAGAAATAACCGCCGGTCTGATCCCCGCACAGTTCTTTCAAAATCTCTGCGCCTTCTTCCGAACAATTTCTGGCATATTCCATATCAAAACCGGTCAGAAGTTCTTTTTTCTCAACTTCCCTGTCCGGCATCATAAACCTGCCGACATCATGCAGTCTGGCGGCAATGCCGATGGCTTCCACGAACTGATCCGTAATGACATCCTCATAAGCCGGCAGGAACTGAAGCCCCTGTGCCAGAATGCCGCAGTTATAACTCACTTGATCCTGATGTCTGCCCATGTCGTCATTTCTTCTCTTCATGATCTTGGCCAGCGCCATCAGCGTATTTGCCTGGGAATTCTCAATCTGTTTTTCCTGATCCTCCACCAGCCGGTGCATCATCCGATTATAGTTGGCCATCTCCTGCCGCATCCGATAACCGTTCAGGTGATTACTCACCCGCATGAGGACTTCCACATTATCGAAAGGCTTGGGGATATAGTCTACAGCACCTGCTTTAAAAGCCTCCTCCTTCTCCATGCTGGTATTTAACACTGTGATGAAGATAAAAGGAATATCCCGGGTGGCCGGATCTCTCTTTAACATCTTACAAAACTCCAGGCCATCCACCTCCGGCATGGATAAATCCGATAAAATCAGCGAAGGCTTCGTCTGCCTGATCAGGTCAAGCGCCTCCTGCACGTTCAGGGCGCTCATTGTCTCATACCCCTCATGGGTGAGCATATTTTCCAAGATTGCCACATTCACACTGATATCGTCCACGATCAGAATTATGGGAGTTTCCCGCTTAGCATATTCCGCTTCCATTCTTCTTCCTTTCTCTGTTTAGAATTCCCC
>CAYUKT010000281.1:0-2421 GCA_964445285.1 uncultured Bacteroides sp.
ATGCTGTCCCAGGCAAATCAGTCCAACCAGCTGGCATTGTCCTTACTTGGCTAATACAGCCTGAAGGAATAGAGTTCCAAGTGTTATAGTAATGTTGTGTAGAGACAGGCGCACCCGTGAGGGTGCGGCTGTTTCGTTACTTTATTATTTATACTTTACTATTTATATAATATGTTGTTGCAAAAGGGGAAATTTCATGTTATTATATCGTTAAGCATAAGAAATTTATTATATATCAGTTATTCTATCAGTGCAAACTGTCAATCATTCTGAAAAGTTAGAAAATCTATGCTTGTATCCAACATACTAAACACAGGCAGAGTTTTTTCTAAGAAGATGAGGTGTCAGAAAGCGTGGCGTTATCTGGAAAACTCCTGCCGGAACAGGAGGAACGAATGATAACGCTCAAAGAAGATTTTATGGTGAAAGCGCTGTTTTCATCAAAGGAGATTATCCTGAAACAATTTATCAGCGATGTATTGAGTATACCGATGGAAGAGATTCGGTCTGTGCGGATAGCAAATCCGTATTTGAGGAAGAAATATTATAGGCATAAGCAGGGAATCCTGGACATTTTGTTGTTTCTCAATGAAGATAGGAAGATTAATATTGAACTGCAGGTTAAGATACAGAAGGAATGGAGAAAGAGAAATTTATTTTATTTGGCGGAAATGTATACAGAAGATTTGCAAATAGGGGAAGATTATGGCAGGCTTCGCAAATGCATCTGCATCAGTATATTGGATTTTAACCTGACAGATTCTCCAACATGCCACACGAGTTATCGACTGCGTGATACAGAAGGCAATGAGTTTTCGGATCAGTGGGAATTACATACGATAGAATTGTGTAAATCATTGGAAAAGGGGAGTAGGGTTTGTGAGTGGGTGAGTCTGTTTAATGCAAAGACGGAAGGAGAACTGGATATGATCTTATCAAAAACAAAGAATGAAGGGATTATGGAAGCGGTCCAGGAGATGAAGATACTAAATCTGAGGAAAAGGATACGATATGAATATAAGATGTGGCTGAAAGCCAAGCGTGACCGTTGGGCAGAGGATGATTATATCAGGGATGAAGGAATTGCGATTGGAAAAGATGCACAAAAGACATCCGTTGTCAAAAACATGTTGGCGCATAATATGTCTATCATGCAGATATGTAAGATCGCGGAGTGTGACGAAGCCTATGTGGAAAAGATTAAAGAAGGACTTGATCATAAAGAAAGCTAATACAGTGGGCGGCAGATTCAAACAGTGCCGCCCGCTGTCATTATTATAGAGGATATATCAGACGCAGTTAAATTTGTTGCTTAAAATCCATCACTGGTCAGCCGGTTTCATCATACTTTATAGCATATCAAATTGTTTCAATTGAAATAAGTATGTCTATGAAGGAGAATGAATTATGGCAGTTGGATATCTGATGATGCAGGCCAGGACAGCGCATGATGCGCTGCCTTTAAGCGGTGTACAGGTCAGTGTTTTGGATGATGAACAAAACCGGATCTATGAGTTGAGGACAGACGAGAATGGTGAGACGAGAAGCGTGTCGCTAGAGACTGTGGACAAGAGTTATTCCCAGAACGAAAATTTTGCAGGCACACCTTATGTAACATATAATGTGCTTGCACAGGCGCAGGGATTTAATACGCTGTTTGTCACGGATATTCCGATTTTCGATGGAGAACTGGCGGTTCTGCCGCTTTCCCTGATCCCAATGCAGGAAGATCAGCGGAGCAGTGAACAGACGCAGATCATGGTGGGAGCGCCGGCAGTGGCCATGACCGGACCGCGTGATCAGGCCGGACCGAGGGGAGAGTTGGGTTCCCCGTATGTGCTGCGCCAGGTGGTGATCCCGAATCCGATCACGGTCCATATGGGAACACCGGATTCCACGGCAGCTAATATCCAGGTTCCTTTTATAGATTATGTGAAAAATGTTGCCAGCAGTGAGATTTATCCGACCTGGCCGGAGAGTGCTCTCCGGGCGAATATTTACGCCATCATCACATTTGCGTTAAATAGGGTATATACAGAATGGTATCGGTCAAAAGGATATAATTTTGATATTACAAACAGCACTGCTTATGATCAGTATTTTGTCAATGGAAGACCGATTTATGAATCTATCAGCCGTATTGTTGATCAGATTTTTAATGAATATGTCCGCAGGCAGGGACAGAATGCTCCCTATTTCACATCTTTTTGCAACGGGACAACGGCAAGCTGTGCGGGATTATCACAGTGGGGGACGGTCACATTGGCGAATCAGGGATATACGCCCATCCGGATCTTGCGATATTATTATCCGGATGATATTGAGATCGCGGAAACAAATGCAGTCAGCAATGTGATCACTTCCTATCCGGGAACACCACTTAAAATAGGAAGCACAGGACTGGATGTGCAGACCATACAG
>CAYUKT010000281.1:2521-3642 GCA_964445285.1 uncultured Bacteroides sp.
CTCGATTTTTTATTTTAATACTTTCTGAAAGTGCTGATAATCTTTGCTGGAATTCCAATTCCCGCCCCAGGTAAAACCGTGTTCGATAAAAAGGCGGTAACAGAGGTCGTTTTCATCAATCTTGTAGGCAAAGTCCTGACTCCTGTCCGCATAGATCTCACTGCCGGCAGGAGAGATATAAGTATTGCCGGTGCCGCCTTTGTTAAAGACTACGTAGGGGTTATAAAAGGGGTTGATGTCAATGGCAAGGCCGTAGGCGTGTTTGGAAAGATTCGTGGTGCCGTCTACCACCCGGTAATTAAAACAGGAGGTGTTGTTATCTGCCATGGATGCGGTGTCATCGCCGTTGTATTCATCGATCAGGCGTATTTTTTCAATCTGATAGTCATTTTGATATAATTCATAAAAAATCTCTATCATATCCTGGGCGATGCCTTTATTGCAGATCAGTTCTCCCGCCTGTTCCTCTCCGTTAAAATCATGATACAGCAGTCCCACATACCGTAAATCCTCATAAGGGACGGTACAGCCGCTCTCGGGATAGGAAATACCGGTAATCTTTTGTTTGACTGCATCGGTCAAAGGTTCGTAATAGAATCCGGGCTGATATGTGGTGCGTTCGGGGCTATTATTCATTTCGAAAGGCTCCTCTGTATTGTTCTCATCTGTAGTATATGTGGAATCGTTTTCCGGGGTGACAGGGGTGGTTGGTGCTGCGGCGTTATTTTCTGCAGCGGGAGTATCAGGTGTGTTAGTGCCGTTTTCTGCTGCGGAAGTATCAGGTGTTTTAGTGTCGTTTTCTGCTGCGAAAGTATCAGGTGTTTTAGTGCTATTTTCTATTGCGGCAGCATCAGGGAGGGTGACATTATCTGCAGTGGTTTCTGAATCTGTCGGAGCAGGAGCGCTTCCGGCAGCGCCGTAAGCCAGTTCGGGGTTATTCTGTGCATATTCGGTGAGCGTTTCCGAACCGGTCAGATATTGGGCCAGAAAAGCGCATACCATAATAAAGATTAGTAAAAAGCAGAAAGGCTTTGCCAGCTGCATTAATATGACATTTTTGTCATTTTTGCGGGTAGAGCCGCTGCTTTCTTGATTTTTAACAATTTTATTTTGTGACATAT
>CAYUKT010000282.1:0-3640 GCA_964445285.1 uncultured Bacteroides sp.
GGAGAGCAGATGGAACACAAAAGCAGGATTTATAAAATGGCAGTATGCAGTCTTTTCACGGCGCTGACGGCAGTGGGGGCTTTTATCAAGATACCGGTTCCGGTGGTTCCTTTTACGTTACAGGTTTTATTTATCCTGCTGGCGGGGCTTCTTCTGGGTGGTCGGCTGGGAGCTGTCAGCGTGACGGCCTATGCGCTTTTAGGACTGGCGGGGCTTCCTATCTTTGCGGAGGGCGGCGGTTTCTGGTATGTGTTGAAGCCCAGTTTTGGCTATATTCTGGGGTTTATTCTGGCGGCCTATGTGACCGGCAGGATGACGGAGAAGATGGAAGGACTGCCTTTTGGAAAAGTTCTTGCCGTATGTTTGATCGGGCTGGCCATCGTCTATGGAGTGGGGATGGTGTATTACTATATCATCTGTAATTATGTGATAGAGACACCGATCGGACTGTGGCCGTTGTTTTTATATTGTTTTTTACTGGTGGTACCGGGAGATATCTGTCTGTGTTTTGCGGCGGCGGTTTTGACGAAGCGGATCAAACCGGTGATTGCCAGGATGTAGGGTAGTAGTGTGAGAAGTACTTCTAGAACTCAGCAGCAGAGGCTGCTTCGTTAAGAAGTACTAAGTCTCACACAGGAGAATGCCTAAAATGCGGCATTCTCCGCATGGAGTTGAATTCTAGGGCGTGGAATCATGGAGGATTGACATGAGTTTTGTATCAGAGATGAAAGAGAAAGTGTTGTGTGGGGAAGAGATTACCAGACAGGAGGCCCTGCAGCTTGCAGGGCAGCCCTTAACCGAACTGCAGGCGGCTGCCGATGAAATCCGGCGGAAAGTATGCGGGAATGGATTTGATCTGTGTACGATCGTCAACGGCAAGTGCGGCAGATGTTCCGAGGACTGTAAATATTGTGCCCAGAGCGCTCATTATCACACGGCCTGTGAGGAGAATTATCCCCTGCTTTCCACGGAAGAACTGGTGGCTGGCGCCAGACATAATGCGGCACAGGGCGTACTGCGGTATTCCATCGTGACGTCCGGCAAGCGCCTTTCTGAGCAAGAAGTGGAACAGGTGTGTGAGAGCATCCGCAGGATTAAGGCAGAGACGGACATCGAGGTGTGTGTGTCTTTTGGGCTCCTGGATGAGGCGCAGTTTCGCAAGATTAAGGCGGCAGGTGCATCGCGGGTACATTGTAATCTGGAATCCTCAGCCCGGTATTTTCCCGAAGTCTGCACCACACATACCTATGAGGAGAAGATTGAGACCCTAAAGGCGGCGAAGCAGGCGGGCCTTACCATTTGTTCCGGCGGGATCCTGGGGCTAGGGGAGACCATGGAGGATCGGATCGATATGGTACTTACAGCCAGGGAACTGGGGGTGAAATCGATTCCAGTGAATCTCTTAAATCCGATTCCGGGAACGCCTTATGAGAAGATGACGCCCCTGTCCAATGAAGAAGCCTGCAGGTGTGTGGCCTTGTTCCGGTTTTTGGTTCCGGACGCGTCCATCAGGCTGGCCGGCGGCAGAGGTCTGGTGGGCGATAAAGGTGAGGCATGCTTCTTAAGCGGAGCCAATGCGGCCATTTCGGGAGATATGCTGACCACCGCAGGGATTACGGTGGAAACGGATATGGAATTGGTACATAGATTGGGATTCGAGGTAAGACGCTGTCATGGCTAAGAAGATTTTTATTACCGGAACGGGGACGGACGTGGGTAAGACCTTTGTGACGGGCCTGATTCTGAAAAAGTTAAAGGAAAACGGCATTAACGCGGCATATTATAAGGCAGCCATGAGCGGCAATGAGCGGACAGAAGACGGAGGACTGATTCCGGGGGACGCCCTGCATGTGAAGACAGTATCAGGCATCGAACAGCCGCTCTCGCAGATGTGTCCTTATGTTTATGAAACGGCGGTCTCACCTCATCTGGCTTCGCGGATAGAGGGCAATCCGGTGGTTTTGGAAGAGGTGGTCAAGGGCTTTGAGGAGGTCTGCCGGCAGTATGAATATGTGACCATGGAGGGAAGCGGCGGTATCCTGTGTCCCATCTGTTTTGACGAGCGGGAACTATGGCTGGAGGACGTGATCAGACAGCTGGGCCTGTCCAGTCTGATCGTGGCGGACGCGGGGCTTGGCACGATCAACAGTGTGGTGCTGACGGTAGAGTATATGCGGGCAAAAAAGCTTCCCGTCAAAGGAATCCTCTTCAATCACTTTCATCCGGGAGACAGGATGGAGGAAGACAATCTGCGCATGTGTGAGCACAGGACGAAACTGCCGGTGGTGGCCTGCGTGGAGGATGGAAGCGGGGAGCTTTCCATGGATGTGGAAAAACTGGCGGCTTTGTATGATTAGTGGCAGAAGGGAGAATCGTATGATCTGGTATCCGTATCAACAGATGAAGACAATGAAAATGCCCTATAAAGTCATAGATGCCGAGGGTGTATATCTTAAGACCCCGGAGCGGGAGATGATCGATTCCATCTCTTCCTGGTGGAGTGTGATCCATGGCTATAAGCACCCCGTGCTCACGGAAGCGATCAAGTCCCAGGCGGATCAGTTCTGTCATGTGATGCTGGGCGGATTGACCCATGAGCCGGTGCAGAGACTGGCGGATAAATTGAAAGACTTCCTGCCGGGGGATTTGGATTACAGCTTCTTTTCCGACTCCGGCAGTGTGGCGGTGGAAGTGGCCCTGAAAATGGCACTGCAATATTATGTAAACCGTGGAGAAATGGAGCGGATGAAGGTGCTTTCCTTGACCCATGCATATCATGGAGATACTTTTAAGACTATGGAAGTGGGGGATGACGAGGACTATCACTTTATTTTGGAAGCCTATGGGGAGAAGAAGGATGTGATCCATATTCCCACCCAGATTCCGGCACTGGAGCAGGCTTTTGAAAAGTATCATCAACAACTGAACTGTTTTATTGTGGAGCCGCTGTTGCAGGGAGCAGGCGGGATGCGGATGTATGATATTTCCTTCCTGTTAAAGGCCAGGGAACTTTGTGACCGTTATGGGGTATTGCTTATTTTTGATGAGGTGGCCACAGGGTTTGGGCGTACCGGCAATCGGTTTGTTGCGGATCTGGTACAGCCGGATATCCTGGTGCTGGGCAAGGCCCTGACGGGCGGTTATATCGGTCATGCAGTCACGGTGGCAAACCGGAAAGTTTATTACGGTTTCTATAGTGATGACCCGGATAAGGCTTTGATGCACGGGCCTACTTTTATGGGCAATGCGCTGGCCTGCAGTGTAGCGCTGAAATCTATTGAGCTTTTTGAGGATGAGGATTATATGTCCAGGATACAACGGATCGAAGCGATCACAAAACGTGAGATGGCGGGATTCATGGACGATCGGATCCGGGAAGTGAGGATTATGGGCGGGTGCGTCTGTGTGGAGGTGAAAGATGCATCAATCCTGAAGGGGTATCAGCAGTTTGCTTATGAGCGAGGAGTATTCAGCCGCCCTTTCTTGAATTGTATGTATGCCATGGTTCCCTATATTATATCGGAGGACGAGCTGGTCAGAGTCCTCGATGCGATGAAGGCCTGGTTTCGATAAAGATCGATAAAGGGTGAAATGAAAAGGTAACTTCCACCTTGTAAGGGTAAATTCTACCAGAGATAAA
>CAYUKT010000283.1:0-3637 GCA_964445285.1 uncultured Bacteroides sp.
ATGCTGTGAATAGAATGATAGATGAAGAGATAGACGGGGTGGAATTTATTGGTATCAATACTGATAAACAGGCATTACAGCTGTGCAAGGCGCCTACACTCTTACAGATTGGCGAGAAGCTGACCAAGGGACTTGGCGCGGGCGCTAAGCCGGAGATTGGCGAGAAGGCGGCGGAGGAAAGTTCCGAGGAAGTGGCCCAGGCATTAAAGGGCGCGGATATGGTGTTCGTCACCTGTGGTATGGGCGGCGGTACCGGTACGGGAGCGGCGCCGGTAGTGGCTAAACTTGCAAAAGATATGGGAATCCTGACAGTCGGTGTAGTGACCAAACCGTTCCGGTTTGAGGCCAAGGCGCGTATGACCAATGCACTGGCAGGTATTGAGAAGATTAAAGATAATGTGGATACCTTGATCGTAATCCCCAATGACAAATTGTTGGAGATTGTGGACAGGCGTACTACCATGCCTGACGCGTTAAAGAAGGCGGATGAAGTTTTACAGCAGGCGGTACAGGGAATCACAGACCTGATCAATATGCCGGCTATCATTAATCTGGACTTTGCAGATGTACAGACAGTCATGAAGGACAAGGGTATTGCCCATATTGGTATCGGTACAGGCAAAGGGGATGACAAGGCCAGCGAGGCGGCTAAGATGGCGGTGGAGAGCCCGCTCTTAGAGACCACCATCACCGGCGCGACACACGTGATCATCAATGTTTCCGGTGATATTTCCCTGGCGGATGCTTCCGATGCTTCCGATTATGTGAGAGCGCTTACTGGTGATGAGGTGAATATCATCTTTGGTGCGATGTATGACTCCAGCATGTCGGATACCTGTAATGTGACGATCATAGCAACCGGTATCGAGGAGAAAGCAAGACAGGCCAGCGGCCTTGGCTTTAAGAGTGGATACATAACCCCCACTTCCTTACAGAGTAAAGGGGCGGCGGGAGCTTCTGCAGGTGTGGGTCTTGGCGCATTCGCAGCCCAGGGTGTGGGGCTTAAGCAGCCGCTCACTACGGCACAGCCTGGCGGACAAGCCAAACCGCAGCCGACCTTGAAGCAGATAGGCGGTATCAACAGAACCAGCGATATCAGAAGTTCGGTGGAGGAGAAATCGTTAAAGATTCCGGATTTCCTGAAGAGCAAATAACAGAAGTAAATTCCTTCGGAATTAACGTTGCGAGATCCGCTTCGCGGACTCGGATATAATAAATAAATTATAAAGACCACAGGAGAAAATCCTGTGGTTTTTTGTTGGTATCTGTCTGGAAAAATAGTGGAAATGCTCCCTGATTGTGACAGAATATGCACCTGCTTTTCCCTATAATATTCTTAAGGCACGGAGGTGAGAGGTGTATTACAAATTATATATTGACAGTGTTTTTGTCCTGCAGTTTATAACGAACCTGTATCTGTTGTCTTTGGCCGGCAGGTTCCTTCGATGTACTGCCACGCATGGAAGGAAATGTCTGGGAGCAGTGCTTGGTGCTGTGTTAAGCTGCCTGGCTGTCATGATGCCTGTCGGAAGGATGGGCGGCAGGATGCTCATAAGCGCGCTGCCTGTCAGTATGTGTTTGATGTGTATCACATATCGGATACATAGCATAAGAAAGCTGATTCATAGTAGTCTGGTGATGGCTGGCTGTGGATTTTTTTTAGGCAGTGTCATGATATGGATTCTGAACCGCCTGAGAGTGATTCTGAAAGGCGGGGGAAGTATTTTCCTGACAGTTTTGATCGGTTATCTGGCGTATCGGATCTTTGCGGCCGTGCTTGGCATAATTTTAGCAAGAAGCCGTAACAGCCTGCGGACGGTGCGGTTTTATGTACCGGCGCTTGCACAGGAAATCCGGGTATGCGCGTTTGTGGATACGGGCAATCATTTAGCGGATCCCGTGAGCGGTGCGCCGGTCAGTGTGCTCAGCCCGAAGATAGCGCAGTGCATGTCTTCCTGCTTTATGCCGGAGAAATATCATGCGGTTCCCTACCGGAGCGTAGGGAAGGACAGGGGGATTCTGAATGCTTATGAAATTCCGGAGATGATCATAGAGGAAGAAGGCCGGGAGACCAGGAGAGAACACGTTATCATTGCGATTTGTGATACGGGAATATCGGAAGAGAGTGTATACCAGATGATACTACACCCCCGGTTATTAGAAAACTAGGAGGAATAAAGATGGTTTTAAAAGTGGCAATCCCTGGCAGGGTTCAGTTTAAGATGGTGCACAGGGACACAAAGTTTTTGATGACAAGGCAGGGAGATATTCATTACATAGGCGGAACAGAGGTACTGCCGCCCCCTCTTGAGAGTGAAAGGGAAAACGAGATCATAAGCGACCTGGGGACAGAGTATGAGGACGAAGCCAAGTCCATTTTGATAGAGCATAACTTAAGACTGGTGGTGTACATTGCGAAGAAATTTGACAATACGGGTGTGGGAGTGGAAGATCTGATTTCTATCGGTACCATAGGATTGATCAAATCCATCAATACCTTTAATCCGGACAAAAATATCAAGCTGGCCACATATGCTTCCCGCTGTATTGAGAATGAGATATTAATGTACCTGAGAAGAAACAGCAAGCACAAGATGGAAGTCTCCATAGATGAACCTTTGAATGTGGACTGGGACGGCAATGAACTTCTGCTTTCCGATATTCTGGGAACGGATGAGGATGTGATTTATAAAGACCTGGAAAATGAGGTAGAGCGTAAGCTTTTGATCAAGGCAATCGCCAAGCTTTCGGAGCGGGAGCAGACCATTATCAGACTGCGGTTCGGTCTGGGAAGCGCGGACGGAAAGGAGATGACGCAGAAGGAAGTGGCGGAGCTGCTGGGGATTTCCCAGTCCTATATTTCGAGACTTGAGAAAAAGATTATGAGGCGCCTAAAAAAGGAGATGAGCAAGGATAATTGAATTGCTTTTCTCAATAATTGGCAGTATAATAAACGCAAGGTAATTGGTGGATTACTGTTGGAAGTATTTAAGAAAACGGGGTAGATGGGGAGACAAATGAAGAAGATAATCTTGATTGTCGATGATGACAGGCTGACGTTGTCAACGGCGCAGAATTTATTGGGGGATGAATATAAGGTGGTGGCTGTCAATTCCGGCAGGCAGGCCTATAAGTATCTGGAAAGACATATTCCGGATCTGATTCTTCTGGACATTAATATGCCGGAGATCAGCGGGTATGAGGTGATGAAAGCCCTGCAGGCGGATGGGAGATGGCGCAAGATACCGGTCATCTTTCTGACGGCGGATCGCAGTGTGGAGACGGAGATCGAATGTTTCAGAGTAGGGGCTTACGATTTTATTTCGAAGCCCTTTGAGCCTCAGATCATGATGAGCCGTATCAAGAGCACGATCGAACTGGATGGCTATCGTAAGGATTTGCAGCGCAGATTGGACGAGAAGACCAAGGAGATGGAGCGCATCACGATTCAGGCGATCATGACGGTAGCCAATACCGTGGATGCGAAGGATGATTATACCAAGGGACATTCCATGCGGGTGGCGGCATATTCGGAGATCTTAGCCCAGCGTCTGGGATGGTCTGAGGAAGATATTCAGAATATTTATTATGTGGCGATGTTGCATGATGTGGGTAAGATTGGTGTACCGGATGCTGT
>CAYUKT010000284.1:0-3627 GCA_964445285.1 uncultured Bacteroides sp.
CCGCGTCCCCTGGCCTCCTCTCCCAGCACATGCCCCATGGCATAGGCAAGATCCGGATTCCAGGAAGAAGCCAGTGCGCTGTTACTGGGCAGATATGTCACCATATCATCCTGATTCCCCGAAGAAATCCACCGATCATCCATAAATTCGGCCCGGACCCCCATAGGTCCATCGGAAGTCACGATCGCCGGAATCCCAAGTCTGTCCACCGCCCCTGATTTAAACAGGGTTGCCGCGTGAACCATGGAAATCTTCTCATCCAATGTAAGTTTTTTCAACAATTTTTCGATTTCTTTTTCCGTCTTTTTATCATAGGTTCTCTCTTTTTTCTTCATAATGATACTCTCCCTTTCCGTACTTTGTCCATACAGGCGGTATATCCATATGGACACACCGCCTGTTCGCATAAATCTCCATATTAAGTTAAGTATAACGGGTAATGCTTACAGATACAATTATCTTTTTACATTTCCCCATATTTAACGGGGCCACTGCAGGCTATTCTCAACTTACTTGTCAATTCTTCTCGGGCATCCACACCCGCATCTGATTCAATCCCCGGTTCCCCCAGGTATAATAGGGAATAAGCGTAACCTGACACGGTTCTGTGCAAGGAGCATCATAACTGTAAAGCTCCTCGTTTACCGCCTCCCGGAAGCCTTCCGCATATAATTCCTGAATCCCATAAAGCTTCTTTGGCAGATATTCACTGACCTCCACTTTGCCATCCTTTTTCAGACTCAGAGAAAGCACATCCCCGCCATTGTCCACACCTTCCGCACAATAAATAAGAGGCCCTCTCTGCACCGCCACACGTCCGGTATTGGCTGCTGCCCGGCTGCTGGTATATACTTTCCGGACTGACAGGTCAAGTTCCATCTCCACCACATCATCTGCACCGAAATCTCCCCGCAGATAAGCATAGCCGTCCCGCACCTCACAATCCGCTATCCTGCCATTGATACGAATCTCCGTTTTCTTACTCCACCCCGGAACACGAATTGCCAAAGATACAGACATGGTCTCTTCCTGCGGCATAAACCGATATACAATCCTTTCATCATAAGGATAAGCCGTCTGCAAAGATATCTTACCGCCCATACAGCCAGTCAGATCCAAAGTGCCTCCAACAAACAGGTTCGAGAATAATGTATCTCCCACCACATGCCAAGCATACTCTGCCACAGAAGAAAGCAATCTCGCTACATTGGGCGGGCAGCAGGCACAGGTAAACCATTTCGGCCTTACAGGCAGTGCGTGTTTATGCGTCTTAGCCTCACCGGAAATCCCCGGCAGCACTTCCAGCGGATTTACATAGAAGAACTTCGTGCCGTCCAGCTGCATCCCCGCCAGCACACAATTGTACAAGGCGCGCTCCATCACGTCCGCATACTTACCGTCACGCGCCAGATAAAGCATTTTGTTGGAAAAGAAGATCAGACCGATTGCCGCGCAGGTCTCTGCATAGGCTGTATCGTTCGGCAGATGATCATCTTTCGTAAACGCCTCGCCCTCATAAGCCGAGCCAATACCGCCTGTGACATACATCCTGTGCTGCGTGATATTATTCCAAAGTCTCTTACAGGCACCGGCAAGTTCTTTATCCCTTGTCTCTATGGCCGCGTCCGCCATACCTGTGTAGAGATACACTGCCCTGACTGCATGGCCTGTCGCCTTCTTTAATTCCCGTACCGGCGCGTCACACTGCGTATATTCCTTGTCTACCGGGTCTGCACCCCACACGGTCCAGCCCCTTTTTTCCTGCTCTTCGCTATAATAATCACTGTTAACACCGCGCACATTGATAAAATGCAGCGCCAGTTCTTTATAGCGCTCCACACCGGTACTGTGATACAGCCTCAGAAGCGCCAGTTCAATCTCCGGATGCCCCGGATACCCTTCCGCGCCATCCTCCACAAAATGCCTGTAAATATGATCGGCCATACCACACATGATCTCCAATAATCTGGTCTTACTGGTACACTCCGCATAAGCTACTGCCGCCTCCATCATGTGTCCCGCACAGTATAATTCATGCGCCTCCTGCAGATTCGTCCAGCGTTTATCCGGCTCTTTTACCGTAAAATATGTATTCAGATAGCCGTCCTTCTGCTGCGCTTCACCGATCAGATCAATAATCTCGTCACATCTTGCTTCTAACTCTGCATCAGGATACTGAGCCAGCGAATATGCTGCCCCTTCCAACCACTTCGCTACATCGCTGTCCTGAAATACCATGCCATAAAATTCACCGTCACATCTGCCAGTTTTCAGTTTTTGTGCCGCCATACGGAAATTTTCAATACAATGACTTTTCTCCGCACCCTCAATCTGGTCATTCAGCGCCCGTTCCTGATAAGGAAGCACTACGTCCTTTACCAGTTTTATATAGCGCCCGAAAAACCCATCTGTCACCTCAAAATTTTTCACTAATTTCAGATCGCTCATCTTCGCCCTCCACTTTACAAATTATCCCTTGCCATCGTCTTTTTATTTTTCTAATATGTATTATATTCCTGATGACTAATTAATAAAATGGACTATATTCCTATTATTTTGTATTATTTTCCGATTTGGATATCCGAAGATTAACAAGAAGCCCCTGCCTCCAAATCCGACTTTCGATAATCGGACGGCGTACATCCATATATTTCCCGAAAAGACTTGGCAAAATAACTCATCTCCTGGAATCCGCATCTTTCCGCGATTGTTGAAATCTTATCATTTGTAGACTGCAATTTAATCGCCGCCTGCTGTAGACGATAGGATTTCAAATAGGCAATCGGCGTGGTACTGATCGTTGCACGAAAACACCGCATGCACTCACTGCTGCTGATGGCACATACCGCAGCGATATCTTCGATTGTCAATTCCTTATCATAATTTGCCTGAATATAAGTCAGCATTTCCTTAATTCTTGCATTGTCCCGCTGCGCTTTTCCAAAAGATTTACGGCTCATGGCCGGTTGATGTTCCGAAAGCAGGCATATGATCTCAGACAGTTCGTTGCGGATATGCAGTTCAAAGCCATATTCCTCCTGCTCAGCAGACTGCCAGAGAGAAGCGATACTGTCTATAATCTGCTTCTGCCACGCAATATCTGGTGTAAAATGAAATCCCTGACAAGCCTGATTTTCCATCAGCGGTTTCAAGTATTTCTGCCAGACAATATTGTCTGTACTGCCACTGACCGCCCGCGGATGGCATACCACTGAATGAATCTCACATATATCTCCATCCAGGATTGAGGCGGCATGTAAAATATTACTGTTAATAAAAAAGGCATCCCCTGCCTTAATCTGATACTTTACACAACCAGCATCTACTGTGACTGCACCGCTTATGACCAGACCAAACTCCAATTCATTATGCCAGTGCCACGGAATCTCATCTCCTGGCAGAACATCCAGATAGCATGCTACCGGAAACAAGTGTGTTCCATGTTCCCGCAGTTCTTCTCCCTGCAGGTTTGTCTGTACACTACATGGTGATATCATTTTTATGCCCCCTTATTATGAATAATCTGTTTCCCAGCCATTTTCTCTATCTTAATTTCTCTGCATCGTTTAGCCAAATTAAGCGTAAATTTTCTTTTTTGATAATATAATCATATAAATTGGCTGTTTA
>CAYUKT010000285.1:0-3621 GCA_964445285.1 uncultured Bacteroides sp.
CGGGCTTCGCCCTATCACTCCGTAATCTGGCTAATTCGTCTGCAAGCAGACGATTCGCCATCTTACTTCGTGGCACTGCTCATTGCCTACGCGTACATTATAACACGCTCCTCGTTATCTCACAAGAGACAAATCCTTTCGGTTTCTGTACAGATTTGACTTGTCTCGCTATCTGCGGATCCAGGTGCTCTTGGAGAACAGGATTAATATCGGAAATATTTCCAGACGTCCTGCCAGCATGTCAATGGTCAGCAATAATTTGGATAAAATACTGTAACTGCTATAGTTGCAGGTAGGTCCCACGCCCTCCAGTCCGGGCCCGATATTATTAAAACATGCCAGCACCGCCGAAAAATTGGTCATTGTGGAAAATCCGTCAATAGAGATCACAATGAAACTGAATACCACGATAAAAGCGTAGGCCGCCACATAAGCGTTCATGTTATCCAGCACACCCTCCCGCACCATCTGTCCGTTCACGCGCACCACCTGTACTTTCTGGGGATGCAGGATCTGGCGCACATTACGCCGCAGGCTCTTGAGCAAAAGCAGTGTCCTGCCGCATTTAAAGCCGCCGCCGGTGCTGCCGGCGCAGGCTCCTACGATCATCAAACCCAGCAGGATCGCTTTGGAAAAACTGGGCCACAGATCAAAGTCCGTGGTAGCAAAGCCTGTGGTGGTCATAATACTTGCCACCTGAAACGCCGCATGGCGGAGTGATTCCCCGAAAGAGGTATACATGCCGCTGATATTCCATGTTATTAATAGAATGCTGCTCACTACTACACCCAGATAAAACCGCAGCTCCTCATCTTTTATCACCCCTCGCACCTGTCTGATAAACAACATAAAATAACAGCTGAAGTTCACCCCAAAAAGCAGCATAAACACGGTACATACATTCTGCACATAGGGACTGTAGCCGGCAATACTGTTATTCA
This sequence comes from uncultured Bacteroides sp., assembly GCA_964445285.1. Taxonomy (GTDB): domain Bacteria; phylum Bacillota; class Clostridia; order Lachnospirales; family Lachnospiraceae; genus UBA3282. Next base: position 942 of record CAYUKT010000285.1, read on the forward strand.
TAATGCCAAAGCCACCGGTGCCGGCCGTTCCAAAAGCCGTACACACCGCGTCAAACAGCGGCATCCGTCCGATCAGCAAAAACACCACATTTAAGATGGTCAAAAAGATATAGATAAAATACAAGATCTTGGCCGAATCTTTCATCCTCGGCACCAGTTTTTCCACCTTGGGGCCGGGACTCTCCGCCCGCAAAAGATGCATGGTATAGCCGTCACTCTTCTCCCTGCCGCGGCCGATGGCCAGCACAAACACCAGCACGCCCATGCCGCCCAGCCAATGTGTAAAACTCCTCCAATAAAGGTTGCCCCTGGAGAGCGCCTCCACATCGGAGAGAATGGATGCCCCTGTGGTTGTAAAGCCGGACACCGTCTCAAATAAGGCATCGATAAAATGCGGGATCTCCCTTGAAAAATAAAATGGAAGACAACCCAGAAGGCTCATCACGATCCAGCTGATGCCCACACAGACAAGTCCTTCCCTCGCATAAAATCCCCTCTTGGCTTTACGACAGACAGAAGTCAGGACAAATGCCGTAAGCAGAGTAATGACTATACTGGTCAAAAATCCCTTTATTGTCTGCTTTTCCCCGCAATATAAACTGATCAGCAGTGCCGGGAGCATGAATACTGCCTCCACATACAGAATCCTGCCGATAAATTTTCCCATCATCCGATAATTCATAGTATCCCTCGTTCCGAAGCGTTTACGCGACAAGGCAACGCTTCATGCGCTACCCCTTCTTATGATTCAAAAATATCATTTAACTGGTAAATGACTTCATCTCTTCCTGTCACAATAATCACTCTGTTTCCTTTGGAATAGAACGAATCACCGTTGGCTATCTCAAAGCTGTTGAGTTTATTGATACCCGCAATACGGATATTCTTCTTGAGTTTTACTTTTTTGAGAGGCTCCTCGCAGTGCTTTGTATTCTCATCCACAATAAACTCTATGGCCTCCGCCTGGCCGTCCGCGATCGCATTGACTGTCTGGGCCGCACCGGCCTGGTTCCTGATACCCCGCACATAGCGGAGAATATCGTTACAGCACAACTCCTTGGGGCTGATGATACTCCCCAGCGAAACAGTGTCCAGAATGCTGTTGTTGCTAAGACGTCCCAGTTTCGTGATGATCTGCGGCACCTTGCGGCTGTTGCCAAAGAGGGAGATAATGATATTCATCTCGTCCACACCGGTCAAAGTGACAAGTGCGTCACACTCTGAAATGCCTTCCCTGTCCAACAGAAATTCGCTGCTGGCATCGCCGTGTACCACCGTCACATCCGGCAGCTGGTTCGCCAAGGACAGGCATCTGTCATAATCCTGCTCTATAATCTCCACCATGATCCCGTCATGCACAAGAAGCTGGGCCAGATAAAAACTGAGCCGCCCGCCGCCGCAAAGAATTACCCGCTTGGCCTTGTGGGTGATGATACCCATATTTTTCAGGAAAATCGTCAATTCCCTGGTGGACGCCGTTACAAAAATACGATCCCCGGCCTGCAGTACAAAATTACCGTCCGGTATGATCGCCTTGCCGTTTCTCAAGACCGCACAGACCAGGATTTTACACTTGACTACACTGCCCAGTCCGTACAGACTCACATCCCGCAGTTTGGAATCTTCCTGAATACGCAGTTCCACAATTTCCACTCTGCCCTTAGCAAAGGTATCCCGCTTCAAAAACCCTGGATATTTGATGAGACGCTCCATCTCAATGGCCGCCTGGCTCTCCGGATTGATCACCATGGACAGACCGAAAAGGTTTCTCATCTGATAGATCTGGCCCCTATATTCCGGGTTCCTGATCCTCGCTATTGTATGCAGCCCGGGATTCATGACATGCGCAATGGCACAGCATAACAGGTTCACTTCATCTGCCCCTGTCATGACAAGCAGCACTTCCGCTTCCTCCACACCGGCCTTGGACAACGTATCCATGGACGCGCAGTTTCCCTGCACTGCCATCACATCATAGCGCTCCTCGCTGACTTCAAGGACTTCCGCCCTGGAATCGATCAGCGTGATATCGTGTCCCTCTGCCACCAGCTGTCTCGTCAGCGTGGAACCGACTTTCCCATCTCCCGCTATTATGATCTTCACTGAAAGCTTCCTCCGTTATGTATGATTATACAAGCATAAAAGAGTATCCGTCCAATTACCTGAATAAAACGGATATCCCTATTGTCTTATTATAGCACTCTCATATAAAAAGGCAACTTCTGAAAATCCACCTTTCAGACAGCTGCCCTCAGATAAGCAGAGAACTTCTCTTTACCACAAATAAACGGTCATAATTTTATCAGTCAGTGTATTGGATCAATGCATCCTGTAGCCCGTATTTATCAGCAATCTGATAAATTGTCCCATCCGCAAATGTATCTATGAAAAATGCGTCTATCTCCTCGATTGTTTCTGCTGTTCTGTACCGCGAAAAATATCGTCTGCACTGGATAATTCTGCAAATTCTGGATTACTTTCCTCCTCTACGACTATTTCAAAATAATCAGCATACTAAATGCCACAGCAATTGTTTGACTTGTTCTCGCCTCATAGTATTCGCCAGCCGGAAGAAAGGTTCCTGTCAAATTTTTAGAAGGCTATTCCAAAACCGCATTCTCAATCCCATACTTTTCCGCCAGCGCGTTTATGCTTCCATCTTCATATACCGTCTGAATAA
>CAYUKT010000286.1:0-3621 GCA_964445285.1 uncultured Bacteroides sp.
TTCTGCCTGCGTAGGATGATGCAAGCGCCCTCATAACGGACTGCTTTGCTACTCTATACTGCTTTGATCTTGCGCCTCTGTAGCCTTTCGCAAGCTTTAACACTCTGTTATGTTTCTTTTTGGCGTTCATACCGCCTTTTACTCTTGCCATGTCTTTCTCCTCCTAAATTCACAATTCTCTTACTTCATCCTGCCTGTCCACATGCCGGACATCTTAGATATAAGGTAAGATCTTCTTCATATTCTTAACATTCGTCTTATCTGTTATCGCAGGTTTTCTGAGATTTCTCTTGTTCTTGGTTGTTTTCTTGGTCAAGATATGGCGCTTGTACGCTTTATTTCTCTTTAATTTACCTGTTCCAGTCACTTTAAAACGTTTCGCAGCTGCTCTGCTTGTTTTCATTTTCGGCATTTCAATATTCCTCCTGTATTTTTAATGTGATGAGATATCGATTCCAGATATCATTTATCTTAACTGGAGCGCTTATCGCTTCTCAGCTAAAAACATAGTCATACTTCTGCCTTCCACCTTCGGCGCCTTATCCATCACCGCAATATCGGAAAGTGCCTGCGCGAAATCATCCAGGATATGCTTGCTCGTATTCATATGCGCCATCTCACGGCCGCGGAAACGTAGCGTTACCTTGACCCGGTCTCCCTTACTGATAAACTTACGGGCAGCATTGACTTTCGTATTCAGATCATTGGTATCAATGTTGGGAGATAACCGGATCTCCTTGATCTCAACAATCTTCTGTTTCTTCTTGGCTTCTTTTTCCCTTCTGGTCTGTTCATATTTGAACTTGCCGTAATCTACAATTTTACAGACAGGCGGTTTGGCTGTGGGCGCGATCTTGACCAAATCCACCCCTGCTTCCTCTGCCAGTCTTAACGCTTCTCTTGTCGGCATGACGCCAAGCTGTTCCCCATCTGCGCCGATCACTCGTACTTCTTTGTCTCTGATCTGTTCGTTGATAAATAAGTCGCTAATCGTTTTACCCTCCATAAGAATATAAAAATTTAAAAGGTGGATAGCACAGCTACCCACCAATCATAAACGCTTGAAATCAACTCCCATACGCCTCACAAAGACTGTGGAGTTTAAGCTATGAACACTTGCGAACCCAATTGTTGCAAGGTGAGAGTGAATACTCTGCTTGGTTGTTCTGTGCTTTCACACATAAGCTAGTGTAACATAGGAAATTGACTATGTCAATAGGCTTTGCTGTTTTTTCTAAATCCTAAACCTAAACAAGCTTCTGCCACAAACTGCATCTTAGACCGATATTCGGCTCAATTTCTGACTGTGGTCAAGGACAACGCTTTGCAGCACTTTAATATCTGCACACATGGCATCTATCTGCTCCGTCCGCTCCACATATCTTTTCGCGGTATCCACATAACATGCCTCTATGGTATTGAGGCGCGGAATCACATTGTTTTCCAGCTGTACCACCCTGACATATTTCATGTCTGACTCCAGCCTGTCCAGTCTGTCATAAATAGGCTGCAATTTACAATCCAGTGTTCCCTCTAATTTCTGGTCTAGTTTTACCTCCAATTTTTCCTCTAGCTTCTGTTCTAATTTTTCCTCTAGCTTCTGATCTAATTTCTCCTCTAGTTTTTGGTCTAATTTCTCCTCTAGTTTTTGGTCTAATTTCTCCTCTAGCTTTTGATCTAATTTCTCCTCTAGCTTCTGTTCCAATTTTTCCTCTAGCTTTTGTTCCAGTTTCTCTTCTAACTTTTCTTCCAATTTCTCCTCCAGCAATTCCGAGATTGCCGAGAGCATTTCTTTGTCTACCATTCGTTTGTCCTCCTTTGGCGTGTGCAGGCGGAACATACCGCTTTCCGCCCTTTCATTTTTAGTGTCATGAATCTCTGGCGAAAAGCCGGACACCGAACCGATCGGTGCATCGCACATCTGAATTTAGAAAAAATTGTGCGAGAAAAGATTTCATGTCCTTACCTTATCACATCTTGGAAAGAAACGCAAGGAGAATTTTCATATAACGTTTTTTCGTTTATTCAAGATAAATATCCTTTATCGTATCGTTTCATCCTAAAAAATCAATACTCCACCCGAATGGTCTCAGCACTTGCCTCATACTCCTCCATCCGGTCGTAATCACTGGTCTGGGAATAAGTGATCACATAACTTTTATCGGCATTGATGACATAAGCAAGCTGGGTGACTTTGACATCCTCCACCTGATAATGGCACAGGATCTTAAAGGCTGGGTATCCCTGCATCTCGATCTGTTCAAAGCTGTCCACAATCAGGTCCACCTCTTCCCCGTACACCTCCCTGAAGGTATCCTGTGTATGCTCCTTGAAAGATTCCTCTGTCATCAGCTGCAGCGCCATATCCTGATCCATCTGCACATAATATATACTGGAAGCATCTATGGGATAACGGCCTGTCACGTACATTCCCTCCACATCCTCCGAAGCCTCAAAACCCTCTGGTAAATCAAAGGTGCATCCCTTAGTAACGCGGGTATTTTCCATCACGGAGGCATCCAGCTCATTCTCTTCCAGAAGCTCCGCCGTCAGCTGACTTTTAAGCGGTTCCTCGACTGTCAGCTCTTCCGCTGGCAGTTCACTGTCTTCTTCTGAAATGACTGCGTTCCCGGCAATTATCTCTTCTGCCGCAGCATTTTCAGGCGCTTCCAAACTTTCTTCCATCTGATCCGCCTCTGCGCCGGCAGTTGTATGTACCGCTTCCTCCTCCCCGCAGCCGGACATCATACCCAACATCCCCAGCAGCAGGAACAATATAACTACTTTTCTGATATTCATTTTTGTTGTCTGCACCTTTCTGACTTTTATCTTAATGTAATCCGTATTTGTTTCACGATCTTATCAATTTTACCACATAAATCGCATTGCGGGCAACTTACAATTCCTGTCAGCTGCCCGCAACGTGATTTCATTATTTTAAATTTCTTACATAAAAGGCTTAGGATCACTTATGATCTTATGACTCGCGGAAAGTCGCGCACTGCGTCTCCCTGCAGTCGCAGGCACCACAGCCCCTGATATCTACGTGTTCCGCATGACACTTATAATTGGAATTATACACACATTTGACAGCTTCACAGTCGATGCTGATCGTCCGGCAGGGATGATTCAGGGAACTGACATACGCATCGTCACGTCTCTGTGCAAAACTCTCACAGCATGTCCCGTCACAGGTATCCGCATGACTGCCGGCCACCATGATATCTCCTTTGCAACAATAGTCATCCTGATTATAGGTACAGTTTTCCACACCACATTTTAATTCCGCCATAATAACCTCCTGTTTCGTTTGACTGCCTGCGCAGTATTTTCTATGTCATATGTTAGTATGGACATGAAACAGGATTATATGCTTTATCTGACACAATTTTAAGAATCTGCCAGACGAACTTCATAAAGATTAAACCAATACCGCTCCAACAGATAACTGCCCTTTTCTTCCACTAAAAGTCCTTCTCCCCGCCATTGTGCGGCAATCTCTTCCCGACTGTTGAAACTGCCGATAAACCAGACGCGGCGCCCGGCCTGTTCTTGTTCCGTCTGCCCCTGCACCAGCCATTCCTTGATGGTATCCGTCTCCTCCACCATCCCACAGGGACC
>CAYUKT010000287.1:0-3599 GCA_964445285.1 uncultured Bacteroides sp.
GAGAAATTAAGAAAAAATAAAGAAAAATAAGGAAAAATTGCTTGCTTTTTCCTCCGGAAGTGTTGTATGATAGATTTACATAAATATCTATTATGGTAATATATGTTGAATATGTATTGGAGGAGTAAGGATGAAAAAGCATAGAATTGTTCAATGGTGTATGGCCCTTTGTATGGCGCTTGGTCTATTAATCCTGCCGATGGCACGGATGGATGCGCAGGCGGCTGAGGTGATAGCAACGGTGCGCGGAACGGTTATGAAGGGAACTACTTCGCAGTTAATGTATCTGGATACTTCCAGCGGAAAGATGGAAGTGAAGATTGACGGCAGCACAGATACCAGCGGGTGTAAATTTTTACTGCCGGGGAAGGTGATCAGTGTTTCTCTTTCCCATGGTTCCGATGGATATCTTCATGCAGTAAAAATTACTGCGGATGCGCAGGATTCATCGGTGTCACTGGATACGTCCAGTGTATCAACAGTGACGGGTACATTGAATGATAAGACTAAGAATGATATCCTTTGTCTGGATACGCAATATGGCCTGATGGAGTTAAAATATGACAGTTCGCTGGATATGAGCGGTTGTACCATCATGGTGCTGGGGCAGAGTTATACAGTGAAATGTGCGAGAGGCTCTGATGCTTACATGCATGCCATCAGTATCAGTGATGCATCCTCGTCTGGCGGTACTGGCGGCAGTACGACTTCCTATGTGCCGAGTAACAGCAGTTCTTCCAGTTCTGTTACGGGTAAAGTATCCAGCGATACAACGCCGGATATTCTGTATCTGTCCACCGATTATGGAGTGATGCAGTTTAAGATTGACAGCGATGCGGACACCAGCAGAGGTATGGTACATACAAAAGGTAACAAGCTGACGGTGTATTTTTACCATGGTTCCGATGGATACCTTCATGCCACAGGCATTGTGGGCGAAAAGGAAAACGCTTCGGATGTGTCGGTGGATTCTTCCAGCACATCTACGGTGTCCGGACAGGTCATGAAGAAATCAAACGAGAATATACTTCGTCTGGATACCCGGTACGGAGAGATGGAACTGAAGATGGACAAGATTCAAAGCGACAATAATGGGAAAGCACTTGTGGAAGATATGTGGGTGAGCGTGACATGCGCGAGAGGTTCGGATGCTTACATGCATGCACTCAGTATCAGTACACTTAGATGATGGATTAAACGGGGACTCTGGTTTTGATCAAATTAATCTGCTGAACTTTTCATAAGAGCTTGTCACAAGTATGAAAAATACCTTCTGTGCGCATACTACTACATAAAAAGTGCGCACAGGAGGTTTTTTATGGGAATGAAATTGAGGATTGTGGATGTACATGCAAGAGAGATATTAGATTCCAGGGGGAATCCTACCGTGGAGGCGGAGGTTACCGTGGAGAAAGAGGTGGGCGGCAAACAGTATATAGGAAGGGCAGCAGTTCCAAGCGGCGCCAGCACGGGAAGGTTTGAAGCGGTGGAACTTCGTGACGGAGAGAGCAGATATTTTGGCCTGGGTACCACGAAGGCGGTAAACAATGTGAACACGAAAATCAGAGAGGCATTGATGGGAATGGATGCCCTGGATCAGGGACTGATCGACCGTATCCTGATAGAACAGGACGGCACGGACAATAAGAGTAATCTGGGGGCAAATGCTACGCTTGGCGTGTCTATGGCCTGTGCCAAGGTGAGCGCCAATGCACTTGGTATTCCCCTGTACCGTTATCTGGGAGGCGCCTATACAAGACTTTTGCCGGTGCCTATGATGAATATACTAAATGGCGGAAAACATGCGGATAATACCGTAGATTTTCAGGAATTTATGATCATGCCCGTGCAGGCTGAGAGTTTCCGGGACGGGTTGCGGATCTGTGCGGAAATCTATCATAATCTGAAGAAAATCTGTAACAGCAGAGGACTGTCTACAGGTGTGGGTGACGAAGGCGGTTTTGCACCTTCTCTTCCCGATGCTTTTGCAGTTCTGGATCTGATCGTAGAGTCCGTCAAGGCTGCGGGATATACGCCGGGACAGGATATAAAGATTGCACTGGATGTAGCGGCTTCGGAACTATATAATGAGAAAGACGGAGTTTATCATTTCCCCGGAGAGACAGAACTGAAACATCATAGGCAGATTATGGAAGGCTCCCAGGTGCATGAGTGTTATGAGGCTGGCTGTGGACCGACCGGCTGTGAGGATATGCCGGAGATCACAAGAAGCACGGAGGAGATGGTAGCCTATTATGAGGAACTGGTGGAACGGTATCCGATTATTTCCATTGAGGACGGCCTGGCGGAGGATGACTGGGACGGCTGGCAGATGATGACGAAGAAACTGGGCGATAAGATACAGCTGGTGGGAGATGATCTGTTTGTCACCAATACGAAACGTCTGGATGCGGGTGTTAAGCTGCATGTGGCCAATGCAATCCTGGTCAAAGTGAATCAGATCGGTACTGTCTCGGAGGCCATGGATGCCATAGAGATGGCTCAGAAGAATGGGTATAGGGCGGTGATATCACACAGATCCGGTGAGACGGAGGATACTTTTATCGCAGATCTGGCTGTGGCGGTGAATGCCGGACAGATCAAGACGGGAGCGCCCTGCAGGAGCGACCGGGTGGCGAAGTATAACCAGCTTCTGCGGATTGAGGAGGAACTGGGGAGCGTGGCGTGCTATAAGGAGCCGTTTAATAAGATATAGGGGCCGTCCGTCTCATCTTGAAATATAAGTCATGGACAGGGTGAAGCGGCACAGGAATCTGTTGGTGATACAATAGTTGTAAATACCCCTAGGGACATGTAAGCGGTCAGAGATTGTCTGCTTACATGTCTTGGAGTTTGTGACGCTTCGGAATGGAGGAAAAGATGAAAAAAATCGGGATATTATCAGATACACATGGAAAACTTCGACAGGAAGTTATAGATGTATTACAGGGATGTGACAGGATACTGCATGCAGGAGACATTAATACACCAGGGGTGTTGGAGAGACTGAAAGAGATTGCGCCGGTCAGTGCAGTGCGGGGGAATGCGGACAAAGAATGGGCCGGGACATTGCCCGTGACGTTGGATGAGGAAATCTGCGGCCTGCGGATTTTTATGGTACATAATAAAAAAGAATTACCAGCGGATTTGGCAGGATATGATCTGGTCATCTACGGACACTCCCATAAATATGAAGAACGAAAAGAGGAAAGTTATTTTTTAAATCCAGGCAGCTGCGGGCCGAGGAGATTTTCTCTGCCGGTGACATTGGCAGTGGTGGAAGTGGAAGATAACGGGGCATTTCGGGTGTTGAAGAAAGATCTTGTGAATGCGGCGGATAACAAGAACGCGGGGAATGACGCGGAGAAAAAAGGCAGCACGGCAGGAAATACATTGGATAATGCAGGGCAAAAAATCATTTTTACGGAAAAGACTTTAGCTCTATTGCTCCGGGATGTAGATAAGGGCAGGAGCGTTGCTGAGATTGCTGGCAAATATAAGATGGATGAAGAGATGGCAGAGCAGATCTGCAGACTGTATCTGACGCATCCGGGCATTGGGGCAGCCGGGGTACTGGATAAGATGGAAATGCCCAGGGA